>NZ_JACJDM010000199.1:0-395 GCF_014163545.1 Pseudoalteromonas sp. SR45-6 | reverse complement strand
GGGCAAGTTTTATTATTAATAATTGCTTTTATTTACCACCGTAAAGCAAAAATCCCCAGAGCCACCTCCGTTGTTTTTGACCGAAAAACCGGCAATGTAAATTTCCCTGCGTTTGGTGGCAACCCAGAACTTGTGATCCCATTTGAAGAAGTTGAGATGTATCGAGGCTCGTTAGGCTTTAGTTTGGGAAGAGGCATGCCTGTTACAAGTTTAATCCCTAAAAAATACCCTAAACATGGTAAAAGGGATTGCCAATACATAGTCGCGTTTGCTGATAGTTACGATCAAGCCTGTAATTTATGGACGTTATTAAATGAATATATGGATAAAAATAAACCTATCCCTTACGCAATGTTACCTTCAGTTCAATACTATCTAGATAAAGGGTGCAGCAC
>NZ_JACJDM010000198.1:0-397 GCF_014163545.1 Pseudoalteromonas sp. SR45-6 | reverse complement strand
AAAACGCTTGCGTAAAATTCGCCGCGCCCTATAATGCGACCCCACTGAGACGGCAGCAGGCAACGCTTAAGCTGCAAGAGTTAATCAGTTAGTCGAGTAAAACTTAAGTTTAGATTTTTAAGAAAATTTAAAGTTAAGTGTTGACAAAAAAATAGGAAAGCGTAATATGCGCAGCCCTAGCGAGATGAAGTTTAACTTTAACCGCAACGTTCTTTAACAATATAAAGCAATCATCTGTGTGGGCACTCGTACAGATTGAGTTCTAACAGCCAAGCTTAACTTTCTTTTAGATAGCTAAGCAAGGCAAAAAATTTAGAGTCTCAATTGAAACTGAGTGACCAACAGAAGTAACTTATTTATAAGTTGCTTCGGCACAGTCAATTCAATATCGAAAGAT
>NZ_JACJDM010000197.1:0-397 GCF_014163545.1 Pseudoalteromonas sp. SR45-6 | reverse complement strand
AACAAAATTGACACCCATTATAAATAAATGCTGAAGTCATCAAACTTAACCGTGCAAAAAACTGCCTGCCCGCAATTACTCTTCGAGGAAATGTTGTTTGTAATAAATAACGTGACTAATGTCCGCTGAATACTGAATTTTAGACATAGAAAGGCTGCAAATTCGCAGTTTTTGAATTGCTTTAGATGGTTTACTACATCGCTCTATTTTATGCTAATAGCTTTTCACAATTTCTCACGTTTGCTCGCCGCTTTCTATTTAAATGTTCACGAAAAACAAAATTGACACCCATTATAAATAAATGCTGAAGTCATCAAACTTAACCGTGCAAAAAACTGCCTGCCCGCAATTACTCTTCGAGGAAATGTTGTTTGTAATAAATAACGTGACTAATGTC
>NZ_JACJDM010000196.1:0-406 GCF_014163545.1 Pseudoalteromonas sp. SR45-6 | reverse complement strand
CAACTGCCAAGGCATCCACCGTGTACGCTTAGTCACTTAACCATACAACCCAAACGGGTCTTTGTTTTGTGACAGTTTAACTTCGCCAGAAGTTAATATTGAATACTAAAGTAGATACCAATCAACAAACGTAAACGTTCATTAAATGGCACTGAATGATACTGCTATCATTCTTTTTTACTTTTGAAAACTCTGTACAAATACACTGTATTTATACGAATTTTATTATCAGCTTTTCCAAATTTTTAAAGAGCATATTAATTAGTTAAACCCAATGGGCAAAACTAACTAACAATCATCTGTGTGGACACTACGAACAAATAAGTTCTAAATCGTATAAGGAGGTGATCCAGCCCCAGGTTCCCCTAGGGCTACCTTGTTACGACTTCACCCCAGTCATGAATCA
>NZ_JACJDM010000195.1:0-414 GCF_014163545.1 Pseudoalteromonas sp. SR45-6 | reverse complement strand
TGCCAAAATAAATTCATTCCAATCAATTTTGCTGAGCAAATATTGCCAGGTACATTTGAGTATGCGCTTTGTTATATTGTCGAAAATAAACTCGATTTGTCGGGCTTTGACGCGTGGTATAACAATGATAAAACGGGCGCTGCTGCGTATCCTCCTTCAGTGATGCTAAAGATTATTTTACTTGGTTACGCACATGGTTTGGTTAGTAGCCGCCGTATTGCGAAGGCGTGTGAGACGAATATTTTGTTCATGAGTGTGTCGGGTGATATTCAACCTCATTACACATCTGTAGCGGGATTCGTGGCCAAAATGCACGAACAGATTGAACCGCTGTTTACGCAAGTACTGATGATATGCGACGAAGAAGGCTTGATAGGGCGTAACATGTTTGCCATTGATGGATGCAAATTGAAA
>NZ_JACJDM010000194.1:0-419 GCF_014163545.1 Pseudoalteromonas sp. SR45-6 | reverse complement strand
ACACTGACGATGCCACCGATTTCATCACTGCTACCGGTGATGGTTGGCGTGGTATCGTTCGTTGCAGCAAGTGGATCAATATCAAAAGTAGGCGCTTGAGTGTCAATTACTCCGCCGTTTTCAGTATCAGACGCGGTATTACCTGCCGCATCAGTGACGCTGGCATCCACTTGGAATGCGCCCTCTCCCAATGGGGTCGGTATATCCACCGACCACGTGCCATCTGCCAGTACCGTCGCGGTTAAGGTTTGCACGGTGCCGTTCGCATCTGTCACGGTGATACTTACCAATCCACCAATTTCATCACTGCTACCGGTGATGGTTGGGGTGCTGTCGTTCGTCGCAGCCAACGGATCAATATCAAAGGTTGGCGCAAGAGTATCGATCACTCCGCCATTTTCTGTGTCGCTAGCGGTATT
>NZ_JACJDM010000193.1:0-420 GCF_014163545.1 Pseudoalteromonas sp. SR45-6 | reverse complement strand
TATTCAACGAATAAAGAATGGTGGGTCATGATGGACTTGAACCATCGACCAATGGATTAAAAGTCCACTGCTCTACCAACTGAGCTAATGACCCGCTCTGGTGTGCCTAAGCACGCTGCGTAGATCCGCCGATTATAACCACTCTACTATTCAACGAATAAAGAATGGTGGGTCATGATGGACTTGAACCATCGACCAATGGATTAAAAGTCCACTGCTCTACCAACTGAGCTAATGACCCGCTCTGATGTGCCTAAGCACGCTGCGTAGATCCGCCGATTATAAACCACCCTATTATTCAACGAATAAAGAATGGTGGGTCATGATGGACTTGAACCATCGACCAATGGATTAAAAGTCCACTGCTCTACCAACTGAGCTAATGACCCGCTCTGGTGTGCCTAAGCACGCTGCGTAGAT
>NZ_JACJDM010000192.1:0-425 GCF_014163545.1 Pseudoalteromonas sp. SR45-6 | reverse complement strand
AAAATGGTTATAAATTAGCTAAAAATTTACCTGCTTATGCATGGATAAGCACAGGAGAAGTAGAAGAAAATATCAGGCCTTATTTAATTGTTGGCATGGGGGATAGTGGCGAGATAAAAGTATGGTTATCAAATGCACGATCTGACAGAAATAGAACAGGCCGTGTATTACACGAGCTTGGCTCTGGGCAAGCACAGTGGCGTAAGAATAAGTAACTAAGCTATTCCTCAAGGGCAGCTTGAACTTAAATGGATATAGATTATGGACAAAATCATAAAATTACTTCTTATTAGCTTGTTTGCTGTATTACTAGGCGGTTGTGCAACAACAGGTGAAATAGATTATATGGTTGTATCGGGTTCAACGGATGAAGGTAATGATATATTCGTGACTTTAATTAAGTTTGATGACCAGTGGGATGTACC
>NZ_JACJDM010000191.1:0-426 GCF_014163545.1 Pseudoalteromonas sp. SR45-6 | reverse complement strand
TGATGCGGCGGGTAACACCTCCAGTGCAACCAGCACCTCAGTGATTTTAGATAACGCAGCACCGAATGCCTTGACGATTGCCACCCCGATTGAGGTTGATGGCCGGATCAATGCTGTAGAAGATGGCAGTGTATTGATCACCGGCTCTGGCGCAGAAGCCAATGCCAGTGTCAGTGTGACTATCAGCGATGGTTCGAATAACCAATCGCGTACTGTGACGGCTGATGGCGCAGGTACATGGACTATCAGTGGTAGTGAGTTTGATGTCAGCAGCTTTAACGATGGCACGCTCACCGTCAGCGCCACACAATCGGATACAGCGGGCAATACTTCAAGTGCAGCCAGCACCTCAGTGATTTTAGATAACGCAGCACCGAATGCCTTGACCATAACGACCCCGATTGAGGTTGATGGCCGGATCAATGC
>NZ_JACJDM010000190.1:0-435 GCF_014163545.1 Pseudoalteromonas sp. SR45-6 | reverse complement strand
ATGATCTTGTAGTGCATGACTATATTACTACTTGCTTACAACATATTGCAGAGCAGCCAGATAACCTTGAGCCACTTCTGCCTTGGAACTTTAGCAAAGCTAGGTGTCGTTAGCTATACGCTTACCTTTGATGCGTGGTATCACAATGATAAAACGGGTGCTGCTGCGTATCCTCCTTCAGTGATGCTAAAGATTATTTTACTCGGCTATGCACATGGTTTGGTTAGTAGCCGCCGTATTGCTAAGGCGTGTGAGACGAATATTTTGTTCATGAGTGTGTCGGGTGATATTCAACCTCATTACACATCGATAGCGGGATTCGTGGCCAAAATGCACGAACAGATTGAACCGCTGTTTACGCAAGTACTGATGATATGCGACGAAGAAGGCTTGATAGGGCGTAACATGTTTGCCATTGATGGATGCAAATTGAAA
>NZ_JACJDM010000018.1:0-70155 GCF_014163545.1 Pseudoalteromonas sp. SR45-6 | reverse complement strand
TTTCCACTTGGAACTTTTTTAAAAGCCTCTTGGCTTTCTTTTGACTGCTTTGGGTGCTTAGAACGGCTTGTGATCCAGCTAAACCCACGCTTCTTGAGCAGTTTGTAAATATGATCGGTGTGATACCTTACATTGAACTGGTCATAAATATACTGAGCAATATCTTCCCCCATTAGTCTGCCTCCTTCTGAAGAACTTGCTGACTGTTTTACATAATCTGACAGTGTGTTTAGTTGTTGTAAGGTTAATTTAACTGGACGACCTTTAATCGGTTTGTTGTTCAAGCCAGTAACGCCATTATTAAGGTCGTTTGAAACCCATTTATTGGCACTGCCGCGCGCTGTATTTAGGCGCTTAGCAATATTCGTTCTGTTTTCACCCTCAAAGAATAATGAAACAGCAAGCAGGCGTATTCGCTTTCTTGCATTCGGCTCTTTACGTGATAAAGCTAAAAGTTGCTTGGATTTTTCTAAGTTCAATTTAGTAAAAGTAGATAAGTATCAGTGTGCTAATTAGATCACATAATTTGGCAGATTGGTATTATGCCATTAAAGGGAAAGCACGTTGATATACCATTAGTATCGTAACAAACTACTAACCTAGTCATATCTGTTGCTTGTTTAGTTAAATTATCGAAGATTAGAAGTGGCAATTAGTTCTTTTTATTAACCGATATTAAGATAATGCTTGAAAATAAAACGTCAATTTTTGATAAAAAAATACCTGCAGATTAAAATTAGCAGGTATTTCATATGGCTAGTTACTTGTTAGCAATATTTAGTTGTTAAAACTTGAATGTTGCTTTTAAGTAGTATTCACGACCGGTCAAACGATGAACACGAATAAGTGCACCGTTATCGCCGTTACTTACATATGGCGGCTCTTTATCAGAGATATTATTGATACCTAAACTAAGAGTTAAATGCTCAAAATTATAGTAACCATTGATGTCATTATACGCTACCGTACCTACACGGTCAGATAAAACACCATTTGGCTCAGCATAGTCATCTACAGCACTTTGATATTGGATGGTATGAGTAAGACCCCAATCACCTTGTGAGTAGTTTGTTCTAAAGTTAGCACGAAGTTTATTAAACGCACCACGTCCACCGTTTGCAACATCAGCACCGTATCCACCAAGAAGTTCTGTTGTTTCCAAACCTTCAGCTTCATTGTGATCTAATTCAAGAACATAAGTACCATTTAAGTTAAACTTCAACTCACCACCTAATACATCTAGGCCGTATTTTAAGTCAAAGTCTATACCACTTGAATTAAAAATACCTAAGTTCTGAGTCGATAATTCAACACCACTTAAACTACCTTGCGAATCACGACGAGGACCACCTACTGTACCATAAGCAACTGGGCCTTTAATTTGAGCACATAATGGTGAAGAAAAGTCTTTACTATTATAACATTCATTACTAATAGTACCGATTGAAAGCTCACCTATAATATCTGTAATTTCAATATCATAATAATCTAGCGCTACACTGAAACCTTCGATAAACTCTGGAGCCCATACAACGCCTAAATTTTTACTTTCCGATTGCTCAGGACCAATATCAGGATTACCACCTACCCAAGAGCCAGACTGTTGGTTAGGTTGTGCCCAATCACCTGGTAGACCATCTGCAGCACAGTTAGCCTTAAGTTCAGCGCTTGCATCAGGATTAGAACCATATTTAATACATGGATCAGTATAAGTTTCAGCTGAATTAGCACGAGGTGCAAATAAAGTACTCACGCCAGGTGTTCTGAAGCCCTCTGATAAATTAGCGCGAACTAATAAATCTGAATATGGGCGCCATTCAATAGCAAACTTAGTAGTAACTTCAGCGTCATCAATTAAGCTTACATCAGTGCGACGTGCAGCTGCTGTAAAATCTAAACGCTCAGCAAACGGTAAGTCAGCTAAAATAGGCACATTAATCTCAGCATAAAATGATTCAGTTGTATAACCGCCATCAGTTCCGTCTGGTGCTACACCATAAATTGCCCCAAGACCAGCCGCACCGTCCGGTAACGATGTATAATGAGTCGTTAAATGTTCATACCCCGTTGCCCAAGCAATAGTACCGGCTGGTAATTCAAAGCTTGTTTCACCAGCAATATTGAACTGTAATTGTGTATCTTCTGCTTTACTTGTTGAGCTCATTGGAACAATAATCCAATCTCTCATATCATTTGTTAGAGAGTCTTTTTGGAACGGGTCCCATACTCCCGGACAAGCTGCATTAGCAGAACATAATTCTGGATCTACCAATGTATTAGCACGTTCTTGGTGAATACGCCCACCGATTTCTTCAGTTCTACGGCGGCTATTGAACGAATAGCTTGTGTCCCAATACCAACCATTGCTAAATTCACCTTCAAAACCAGTAGTAATTAAATATTCAGTAATAGAAAATTCAGAAGTACGTCCTTCAGATTCTGTTAAACGTCGTTGAGCAAATACCTTTTCACCAAATGTATTCCCTGGATTTGTTTCAGGAACAGGCATACTCCAGAAAGTGCCGACAGGTGCCAAACGGGTTTTATTCACACGATGTGTAAATGATGCTTCAGATACAAATGTTACAGTAGAAAAACCACTATCGATAAGTTCGTAATTAGCGGAACCGAAAAGATTATATTTTTCAAGTGGTTGATAAATGATACTAGTATCAGCATAGTTATAACGATCAGCACTTTCTATTGCTCGAGGTTTACCATCCGCGCCTTTAACAAAGGTTTTACCGACAATACCTGGAATAGAGAATGAAGCTGGTGAGGTTGTTGCAGAGCCACCAGCACATACCACTTTGCCCTCAACGCTACCATCTGCATTTTCTTTTGTTATATCTTCTGCGCGCACACAACTTGCCCAATCACGGTCTTCACCATAAATTGCATCACGTTGTTCATAACCTGCTGAGAATACAATATTCCCTTTATCAGTTTCAACACCGGTAATGAACGAGATATTAGACGTTTTGCCGTCATTTTCACTCGTCTGTTGATGGCGGAATTCTATTTCAGCACCAGAGTAATCATTGTTTGTAACAAAGTTAACTACACCAGCAATTGCATCAGAGCCATAAATTGTTGATGCTCCATCGCGTAAAACATCAACTCTCGCTACTGCCGCCATTGGAATAATAGAAATGTCACCACTGAAACGACGACCATTTAAAAGAACAAGCGTACGACTCGCACCTAAACCCCTTAGGTTCATTGTTACGCTACCATTACCACCGTTATTAACGTTACTACCGTATGAACCACCACTAATAATTGGTAATTGTTGTACAAATTGCTCAAGGGTAGGAGCACCCGTAGCTTTAATGTCATCTAATGAATAAGTAGTAACAGGTACTGACGTTTCCATATCTGTGCGACTAATACGTGACCCTGTCACTTGAATTCTTTCAACTTTATCAGCGCCCTCTTCAGCAGCAATCGAGCTTGCTGAAAACGCAGCGGTTGAAGCCGCACCAAAAGCGATCGCTAAGCGAACAGCCTTTGAAACTTTATTATTTAACATTTGATTCTCCCTGGGTCATATTTATATATGATTTTATTAGTTTTAATTGCTAGAAATTGAGTACTTAAGTGCCAATATATGACACTAAGTACCTAATTGAGCAATGCGATACTAATATTAGAGATGACCAAAGGTCAACAGTTATTTAACCTGAAAATCAATAGTTTTACAGATAAAGAACAAATAAATTCAAGAAAGTTACATTATAACCAATTGTTTTATCTAGAAATAAAGCTTTTATTTATGCTTATAAGGTGATTTCCTTTAAAAAAATAACCATGTAAAAAACCAGTTCTAACTCAATAATTTATAACAAAATCAATAAAAAGTTATGCAATAGGTTGCTTAGTAATGATATCAAAAGCGTTTATGGTGCCTCTAATACTTTCTGAGTTAGTGTTTTGTATCGCGAAAAATTAAATCTATCCTCTACATTACGTAAAAAAAGCCCTAATAGATCGGGCTTTTGTTAACTTTAATTTAATGATTTATAAACCCATTAAAACTTCAAATTTACACTCATGTGGATAAAGCGACCCAATGTATCGTAAAATCCAGCAACTGTGTTTGCATTTGAAGCAATAGTATTACCCACCATTGGAGGTTCTTTATCGAAGATATTATTCATACCACCAGTAAACGTTACATGTTCGTTAATAGAGTAACTACCAGATAAGTCGATAAAACTATAAGAACCTATACCACCGTTTTCAATTAATGAGGCATCTGCTGTTCCATCGTAGTCAATACCACCATAGTAACGCCATTTAGCTCCTACACGCCAGTCATCACGGATGTAATTAACGTTAGCAGTATGACGCCATTTAGGCGAAGCAAAACAGTCTGTATTAATATTACCGGCACAGTCATAAGCTAAGGTTGAATCACCTAAGATAGGTTCAACTTCTTTCTTCATGCTGTAGTAACCGTTAATGTCAAACTTCAAGCTTGCATTTTCTAGATCCATTGAGTAGGCAGCTGTAGCATCAATCCCTTCCCACGTTCTACCACCAATATTATCACTTAGGTTTGTTACAAAACCTGCTTGACCTAACCAAAGGCTACCAGATGGACTACGAGTAATGTTATTACAGAAAAATTCATCACCAGTTTCAGCACAGTTGTTTAATATACGCTCTGCGCCTACTGTACCAATAACCTTTTCGATTTCAATTTTGAAGTAATCAACAGAGAAGTTAAAGTTTTCAAAAGGAGAAGCAACTAAACCAATTGTAAGCGTTTCACCTTCTTCTGGTTGAAGTGCTGGGTTACCACCAGATAGCTGGTTATATTGTCCTGCAGGTGACTCACCAATACTTCCGTATTGTGAATCATTCACGCCAGCATTAGCACATTGGCTTGCTGAGTACGCTGGTCTGTCAGCTGCATCGGCTGCTGTAGGATCACCAGCACAACCGTCTGCACCACTCCAAAGGCCAATACTTTGAGCAGCAAATAACTCACCTACGTTAGGAGCACGTACAACTTTCGCAAAGCTAGTTCTAAATTTGTATGTGTCTGCAAGAGTATAGTCAACACCAATTGAGTAAGTAGTATCTGAACCAGTTGTTGAATAATCAGACCAACGAGCTGCTGCTGAAACATTTAATTCATCTAAGACTGGGATTTGTAACTCACCGTAAACTTCGTTCACGTCAATTGCACCGTATAGGCTTGGTGAAGGTCCACCTTGACCTAATAACTGACCTTCTTCGTAAACTGTGTCTGATACACGTTCGTAATCTTGTTCACGACGCTCAACACCAAATACAGCGCCTATAGGAAGAGATGCCGTAGGAAGAGTCCAATCAAACTCACCACTAATATAACCACTGTAAATAACTTGAGTTACTAGACCCGTTTGAGTACCTACACCTGCAAGTTGAGCTGCTTGCTCTGGTGTTACACCACCAAGTTCAAATACGTTGTAGTATAAACAACCATCTGCCTCATCACATTCTGTCCCTACAGCACCAACGCGAGGAGCTATTTTCGGTGAAAGCAAGTCATTTTTGTAAACAGAGCTTGAAGTCGTTGCAGAGTAGTTGTAGCTAACATCGTATGACCAGTTATCGCTCAGTTCACCTTCCATACCCGTTAGTATTCTGTATGACGAATGCTCTAAGTTATCTGAACGAGGGCCACCTTCTACATTACGTTTACCAATGTATGCAACAAATTGATCAGTTCCATCTTGACTGAATAAGCCTTGAAGCTGCTGCTTTTGAGCATCAGATAATAAAGGGTTATTGTAATCAAATAAAATCTCTTCATTATAGAACGTACCAGATTCAGCAATCTGACCTGCTGTTCTATTATGCATGAAAGAGAACTCTAAATATGGACGGAAAGTTTCATTGATTTCATAATCAATGAAAGTACCTAGAGTAAAACGCTCATTTGGTCTTAAAAAGTGATTAACTGGAGCATAGTTGTAACGATAACCATCGTCCTCTCTAAAACCTGTACCATTTGGATCTAGGTAACCGTAAAAATTTTGTTTGTAATCAACTTCACCATCAACCACGGGGTAGATATCAAAAAATGGGTTTGGAGTTGTACCAGAACCACCACAAGATTGACCCGCGCCATTTAGTGCACAAGATGAATAATCTCGAGAGCCCTGTAACAGTTCAGTTTGACGGTTGTAAGTTACATAACCTACAGCGTGACCTTTGCTGCCATCGAATCCACCACCAACAGTAAAATCTATGCTGTAAGACTTACCATCGATACCTGTACTACCTGTATCGTATTCAAAGCCTTTCTCATCCATCAAACCTTGAATGTATTTGTTATCATTATTGTGTTGATAACCAGAAGTACCTACGTTAAGAGAAATACCTTCGAACTGATCATCCATTACAAAGTTAACAACACCAGCAACAGCATCAGCACCGTAAACAGCAGCTGCACCACCAGTTAAAACATCTACTCGCTTAATCAGTGATGAAGGAATTTGATTTATATCAGCAACTTGAGATGTGATACTACCAGCTTGCATTCTTCGGCCGTTAATCAAAACTAAAGTTCTGTTTGAACCTAGACCACGTAAATCTACTGTTGCAGTACCTGTTGCGCCATTCGCTAAAAATGAACTTTCTGCAGCTTCAATTTGTGGCAACTGATTCAAGATATCTTCAACACGAGTGAAACCGCTTAGTTTAATCTCTTCTGCAGTCATTACAGTAACTGGGCTAGATGTCTCTAAATCTGTCCGCTTAATGCGAGAACCTGTTACTTGAATACGTTCAACTTTTTCAACGCCATCTTTTTCTTCTGCAGCAAATGAGCTGGCAGAAAACGCAGCTGTTGACACTGCACCAAAAGCGATCGCTAAGCGAACTGCCTTTGAAACTTTATTATTTAACATTTGATTCTCCCTGGACCACTATATTGTGGATTATTTTTATTTAGCTTTTGTAAACTATCGCAACAATTATGTTGCAAACGCATCACGATACTAAACAAAAAAAACCAATATGCCAACATTTGTTCACATTAATTTAATTTAATCGGCATAAAAACCCAGACAATGCAATAAAACGGTACAAAAACGATTAAAATAGCAACAATATATTTTAATAACACTTTCAAAAGTACACTTTTTAGCAACAAAAAAATTAACAATACCGATATTTGGAACTATTTAAATAAGTTGTAATTGTGCTTTATTGGGCGAATTGAAATCTTTATTCAAGGGAAGAAGGATCATTTGTGCGATTGGTTTGAGTTGTTTTTCGACATAAATTGCATAGTCATATTTTTGACTTGTCTGGGTTTGCTGCACGTTTGCATAGAGCTCTGCACCAACATGAGTGTATACATATTCAACAATTTGGCCTTTATTAATAACAAATTCAGGGTGAGTTGCTTGGTGTTTTTTGACAGCTTGGACTTGAGGTGGGATATTTTTTTGATAATCAGCCAAGTGTTGGCCGAGTTTTTTTCTGTATACGAGTTTGTCGTCAAATTCCCCAGCATACAAACGGGTAATGTAACTTTCAATAATAGGGGTTAACATTTCAACAGTAAAACTGTCGCTGAATAAAGTTTCAAATAGTTCGGTTTGAAATTCATGCGCTAATTCTGTCCAGTCACTTCGCACGGTTTCCATACCTTTAAAAATTAATTCTTTTTTATCATCTCCTTGTACCTGGCCAACATAACGTTTTTTTGAACCAGTGGCTTTGCCACGGATAGTCGGCATAAAAAATGGGCTATAAAGTGTTTCGAATTCTATTTCTAAATAACTTTGTGTCGCAAAGCGCTGTTTTATTGTTTGCTGCCATTTTTCATTAATAGTATTAGCTAATTGCTTGCCAATTTCTTTGCAGTTATCTGAATCAAGTTCATCTGGTAGGCTCACAAATGTTGAATCGGTATCACCATAAATAACAGTATAGCCAAGCTCTTCGATCCACAGTCTGCTGGTTTGCATTATTTCATGACCACGCAAAGTAATAGAGCTTGATAAGCGTGGATCGTAAAAACGACACCCCTTTGAGCCTAACACGCCGTATAAACTGTTCATGATGATTTTTATAGCTTGCGACAGCATGGGCTGAGCAGTATTTTTTGCGTGTTGCCTTGATGAGGCTAACTTTTTTATTAAATTAGGAAGGTGATGCTCAGTGCGAGAAAAAAAAGCGTCTTTAAAACCTGCAATCGCGTTATCAGGCTCCTCTAAGCCGCGAATTAACCCAAGCGGATCAATACAAAACGTTTGCATAATCGATGGATACAAGCTTTTAAAATCCAACACGATAACATTTTTATAAAGCCCAGGAATTGACTCCATCACAAAACCGCCTGGGCTTTCAAACGATAAGCCATGATCGCCTAGATTCGGTGCAACATAACCGCTTCGATGCAATAACGGTAAATATAAGTTAGTAAAAGCAGCCACTGAGCCACCCATTCGTTCTAACTCTAATCCTGTTAACTGCGTGCGAACAATAGCAAATTCAATGAGTTTTAACTTTGCAAAGATACGATTAACTAACACACAATCTTGACGATTATAGGCCGCTAGCGAGAGCTTATCTTCATTATATTGACGAATAATTTCACTCAAGCGGTTATCGCTTTGGATTAACTTTTTCTCGCCTAGTATTTTATGGCTCACATTAGCCAGTGAGAAACTATCAAAATGATAAGTAGCATTTTTTAGCGTATCTATGCCATCGATAACACAGCGCCCAGGCAGAGTTAAACGGGTAAAGTGTCCTTCTCTGATCTGTAATTGACCATTACCTCGACCCAATAATAATTTAACGCCAAGGGCATCCGCGCGTCGATTAAGTACATTAAAATCAAATTCAATGACGTTCCAACCAATAATAATGTCAGGATCTGCTTGTTGTACCAGCTGCTGTAATTGAGTCAGCAAATCAATTTCATCATGGCACCAATGAATAGTCTGTTCACTCTGTTGTGGCTCGCCAACCATAATAACGCAATCAATGCCCTCTCCTACTAAACCAACTGAAAACAACACGCCTTCACCACTGCACTCAATATCCATTGACAGCGTTTTAAAACGTGGTTTATACGAATCAGCTGCTTTTAGCTGAGCATTGTCGATTTGGATAAAGCCAGCTTGTTGAGTAACGTCGCCTGTCACCCACACCCCACCTCGAATAAAACGCTCCATTAAAAAGCGATCGCTGTGGCGTACATCACCTTCATATACTGTGATCTGGTTTTCTAGGGGTTGGTTTTCTAAAAGCTGCCTTGCTTGATATAACGCTTGTGAGCTTGAAAAATAGCAAGCGATGCATTGTTCGCCACTAAAGTGTTTAATCGCAACGTCTTTAAATTCGACATTGATATTGTGCTTTGATAACAACTGAGCAGCTAAAGCACGTTGTTTTATTAAAATAAAAAATACCGCTTGTTGATTTGGCACTAACACTTTTATCGGACCATGATCAGAGCTTAGCCAATAGCACAGTGTGATCCCACTATGGCGGCTATACTTATCAGCAGAATATTGTTGCCTAGAAAGTATAAAGCCTTGATAGATTGCTTGTGTCAATGTTCGATCCCAATTAATATACAGCACTGTGATTATATACATACTTTAGGTTATTGACCCATGCTTTCTGATGCATTAAAAACGACGATAAGAAAAATTCACAAGCATGTGGCCGATAACCTCAGTGATTATCGCCCTCGCAGTAGCCAAAATTACTTAGTAGCCGAAATTGCAAAAACACTGGCGGGCGAGTACCACAAAAAACAGCGGATCTGCGTTATTGAAGCTGGTACTGGTACGGGTAAATCGCTGGCTTATTGTTTAGGTGCATTACCGCTGGCGCTTGCACAAAAAAAGAAGTTAATTATTTCTACTGCAACGGTAGCCCTTCAAGAGCAATTAATAAGTAAAGAACTCCCCTTTTTTAAAAAACATTCAGGCCTTGATTTCAAGTTTGATTTAGTCAAAGGCCGCCAGCGCTACCTATGTGCACACAAGCTACATAATGCGGTTAATGGTGACAATCAAACACAAATGGACTTTATGCCCACCCTTACTTCGCCACTGAGTGCGATGGAAACTAAATGTTTGCAGCAACTCTATGATACTTACACCAATAAAAAGTGGCAAGGCGATCGAGACAGCTGGGCAGATACTATCCCTGATCGCGTTTGGGGATTAATTGCTTGCGATAAACATGCTTGTCAACGACAAATGAAAGCACATCAAACCTGCCCTTTTCAACTTGCTCGTCAACGCTTGATGCAAATGGATGTATTAGTGATTAACCATTCATTATTATTAGCTGATCTTGATTTAGGTGGCGGGAAAATTTTGCCCGAGCCAGATAATAGTATTTACGTTATTGATGAAGCTCATCATCTTGCTCATATTACGCGTGACTTTTCATCTGCCGCAGCGACGATTAAAGGCACCATTGATTGGCTTGATAAACTCACTAAATTTAGTGGCAAAATGGCCAAAGTATTAGTAGGTCAAAAAGCCATTGGGCAAAATTTTAAGCTCTGTGACAGTATTAATGATGCCAATAAAGACTTAAAAGTTGTTCGCGATATTTTGGATAATGCCGATTTTAACTATTCAAAAGACGATACATACCGATTTGAACATGGTGAAATACCTGAATCGTTACACGCTAAAGCCAAAGATATCAGCGAGGCGACCCTCGATGCTCTGCGCTGCTTAAATAAAATGCACGATACCTTAGTACAAGATGTCAGTGATGGTGATATCAAACCCTATGTTGCCGATCCTATTTTAGGCGAAAGCGGTCATTACATTAATCGTTTAGAGCAACTAAACAAACTTTGGTATAGCTACGCCACCAAGGGTGAAGGCACACCACATGCGCGTTGGATAAAGCGTTTAGAATACAAAAACCATCACGACCATCTACTCAGCGATTGCCCTATTGAAGTTGGCTACTATTTAAAAGATAAACTGTGGCGACAATGTGCCGGTGCTGTTTTATGCTCAGCGACCCTGACTGCACTTGGTTCATTCGATCATTTTGCTTACGAAAGCGGTCTTACAAAAGAAGAAGGTGTAAAATACTTAAAAGTACCTTCTCCGTTTGATTATCCTAATCAGGCCACTTTGCACATACCAACATCACACATCGAGCCGACCGATAAAGAATTTAGTGATCATCTGGCCAAAGTATTGCCGGATCACTTAAATGCACAACATGCTAATTTAGTGTTGTTTGCGTCTTACTGGCAAATGGATCATGTAGTAAAAGCCTTGCGCGCTAAAAACCTCGACATTTTAGTACAAGGTGAAATGTCGCGTGAAGCACTATTAAAGCAACATACAAAGAATATAGATGCGGGCAAAGGCAGTATTTTATTTGGCACACAAAGCTTATCCGAAGGACTCGACTTACCGGGTAAATACCTTGAGAACTTAGTGATCACTAAAATTCCATTCGCGGTACCCACCTCACCCATTGAAGAGGCACAAGCAGAGTTTGTACAAAGTAAAGGGGGTAATCCGTTTTTATCTATCACGGTGCCTGATGCGGCTAAGAAATTAGTGCAAAGCTGTGGTAGACTGCTGCGTAAAGAGAACGATCAAGGGCGCATTACAATCCTAGATCGCCGTTTAGTGACCAAGCGATATGGCAAAGCCATGCTTGACACATTACCACCCTTTAAAAGACAAATAGATTATTAATGTTTGAACTTGCACTAGACCCAACAACCTGGGCACTTCTTTGCGCAGTGGCACTTGCCGCAGGCTTTATAGACGCAATAGCCGGTGGTGGTGGCATGTTAACCGTGCCAGCACTTTTAACAGCAGGATTGCCGCCCCATTTAACACTTGGCACTAACAAATTAGCTGCTAGCTTTGGCTCACTCACCGCAAGTGTTACTTACTTCCGTAAGCAATTATTTAATCCTCAATTTTGGGCAGCGTCAATTATAGCAACCGCCATTGGCGCTTTACTTGGTACCCTTATTGTTGACTACCTGAGTATTGAATTTTTAAACAAACTACTGCCTATTGTTATCATTATGGTAGCCTGCTACAGCTTATTTGGCAGTTTAAGTACGGTAGAACATGATCAATTACCACCATTGAACAAAACAACAAAAATAAAACAATGGTTGCAAGGCTTAAGCTTAGGCTTTTTTGATGGCTTGGCAGGCCCTGGTACCGGCACTTTTTGGACTGCGTCAAATAGCTTACTGTATAAAATGAGTTTACTGCTAAACTGTGGTTTAGCCCGTTCAATGAATTTTGTGTCAAATTTTGTATCACTGATCACTTTTGTAGCGCTTGGTCATGTTAACTTTTTACTCGGCATCACAATGGGCTTCTTTTTGATGTTTGGAGCCTGGCTTGGAGCTCATTCAGCAATTCGGTTTGGCAGTAAGTTTATTCGTCCTGTTTTTAATACTGTGGTGATAATTTTAGCGTTAAAACTAATTTACGAGGCTTATTTATAAAATGCGAACAGCTTCTTTTGATAAGCTTTGCCAACAAGTTGCAACCTTAAAGCAGCATGCTGAGCAATTTGATAAAGCCAAGTTATTTGCTAAAAACCGCTATATGCAGGCACAACCCAGTTTATTTGACCGAGGTGTGTTTACTACTAAAAGCATGAAATTAGTTGATTATGTGTTAGAAATTGAAGATGAAGTTAATAGCCTTCCACCACTGGAGCGTCGCCATGCTCATAATTATGCTTTAGAGCGTATCGGTAATCAGGTGCAAGCCGTATTTAACGTCATTAAATCAACCCCTATTTGGGAAAAAGAAAACAAAAGCACTTACAAACCCCGTAGTAAAACCTATAATAAATCGGCACCTTACCAACAAGCTGTAAAACAAATTATGCAACCCGCCCATGAGCTATATGACGAACTCAAACAAAATCATGAGTTCGAGCGTCGCTTAGTGCTAATGGTTGAAGAATGTAAGCTAAGAATGCAAAATGTGGGTCCTGTAAAAGCAAAAGCCATTAATTTAGAGATCCTTGCTCTTCATGGCCGCCTTGGTCGCTGCCGTAAGGCAATATCTGCCACCGAAGAAAAAATTCAAATAGTTGAAAAACAACAATTACGCTAGCTATGACTGTTTTTTATCATCCACTATACTCTGCGCTTGAACTGCCTGTACGCCATCGTTTTCCAATCGCTAAATATAAATTGCTAAAACAAGAAATTGCAGAGCTTGGTTTTACTGACTTTATTAGCCCAAATAAAGCGACTAATGAACAGCTCCAGCTTTGCCACAGCCATGAGTATGTTGAACGCTTTATTAGCGGGCAGTTAACTGACAAAGAAATAAAGAAAATGGGTTTCCCATGGTCAAATCAACTGGTAGAGCGCACTTTATTTTCTGTTGGTGCAAGTATTCAAGCCGCTGAATACGCTTTAACAACGCAGCTGGCGGTAAATCTCAGCGGCGGATATCATCATGCTTATAATGCTTACGGCAGTGGTTTTTGTATTTTCAACGACCTCGTGGTTGCCGCCGCTCACCTCATTAACACTGAGCAAGCATCAACGGTGCTGATTTTTGATTGTGATGTACACCAAGGTGATGGCACAGCCGAAATTTGTGGCTCTCTTGATGGAGTGATTAGCTGTTCGATTCATTGTCAGCAAAACTTTCCACGTTTAAAGCAGCATTCTGATTATGATTTCTAACTCAACACTGGCTGCAGCGATAATGAATATTTAAAAACAGTCGCTAATGCCTTGGCTTTTTGTATCCGTCTTCATCAGCCTGATATTATTTTATATAACGCCGGAGCTGATATTTGTAGCCAAGACGAATTAGGCTATTTTGATGTTAGTTTAGAGGGTGTATATCAACGCGATTCGCTGGTTTTAGCAACCTGCAAACAGCACTCAATTCCTTTAATGTGCGCGCTCGGTGGCGGTTATCAGCGAGATACACAAAAGTTAGTTGAGGTTCATAAGCTGCTTTTTCAAGCGATTGTCGATTTATACCCGCACTTGGTATAAACTAAAAACAGCTTAATACTACTAAGGTAGATAACACAGTGCGATTACATGACGACATACACAATTACTATGAAAAAATTATGATTGAAGAAATCATTAAACGACAACTTGAAAAGCAATATAGTGAAGACGTAATGGCTGATTTTTGCTGTACTGTACTAAACCAACTACCTGCCCGATACATTCGCTATGATGTAGATATGGAGTTTTACTTACCACACGTTGAACGCTCTCATATGGAGGAACGAGTAAATATTGCCATTGATGTTGCAATCAGCCAAATAGCGAAAAAAAAGGCCGGACATGAGTAAAGAGTTAACCCAAGCACCTACACACGTAAAATTAGCCGTAGACTTAATAATGCTGCTTGAACAACATGACGTTGCCGCTGATGATGTGCTCAAAGCACTTGAAATAATCAAAAGCGATTATGAAAAAAAACGCCTCAATACTAACATACAGCCAGCATAGTTTACTGGCTGTAGTACATTTACATAATCGTATTATTCGTCTTTAAAAATTGCCACATAGGTCGCTTGCGTATTTGATTTGCTGGCCCGATACATACCACTGGTATTAAACGGTAAGCTGATATTACCTTTGCTATCAACTATGATCACTCCTCCAGTACCACCAATCGGCTTTAGCACACTATTAATCACTTCATCACCCGCTTGTGTAATAGTCTTACTTTGATATTTAACTCGTGCGCAAATATCAGCCGCGACATTATAACGAATGAAATACTCGCCGTGGCCAGTGGCAGATACCGCACATGACGCATTTTCAGCAAATGTACCAGCACCAATTACAGGGGCATCACCAATGCGACCAAAACGCTTTGCAGTCATCCCGCCCGTTGAAGTACCTGCCGCCAAGTTACCGTTTTTATCAAGTGCGACAGCACCCACAGTGCCCATTTTATAATTGAGGGGTAACGCCTGATGCGCAGCTTGATAATCTTTACTGGTAGCTTTGGCTTTATCTAGTTTTTCTTTTGCTTTTAATAACGCTTTATAACGGTTATCCGTATCGAATAAGTTATTTTCGACCAATGGAACGCCCTGCTCTTTGGCAAACTCTTCAGCACCTTGACCACTGAGCATCACATGAACCGATTCTTCCATCACCAAGCGCGCTAAATTAATCGGATTTTCAATATGTTTAACACCCGCAACAGCGCCCGCTTGACGATCACGACCATCCATAATTGACGCATCTAATTCATGGCCGCCGTCATAGGTATATACCGCACCTCGACCGGCATTAAAGTATGGCGAGTTTTCTAATACATTGATTGCAGCGGTTACTGCATCTAGGCTTTCGCCACCTTGCTCAAGTACTTTATAGCCAGTTTCTACCGCCTCTTTGAGTTTAGAGCGATAAGCTTGTTGTTGCTCTGGAGTAAAACGGCTTTTTTCAATCGTGCCCGCCCCACCGTGAATAGCGATAGCGAAAGGTGCACTAGCGCTTATGGCTAATGGGCTAAACGTTATAAAGCACGCACTAACTAAAGCGCTAAAAAGTGACTTGTTCATACAGGTAGCTTGTGTTGGAAATAAGTATAACCAATGTGAATAAATTGGCGCTAAATTACAACCCTAACCAGATAAAAGACATAAAAAAAGCGCCCAAAGGCGCTTTTTAATATTTCGTTTAAATTACGCTTGTTGCGCTTTCAAACGAGCTAAACGTGCTACTTGATGCGTAGACGTTAAGAAAGAGAAAATAGGCGCTAAATAACCACGCTTACGAAGCTCTAAAAAGTCTTCGTCGCTTAACTCGTTAAGTTTTTTCTCATCAATAAGGTAAATACCATTGATGTCTTTTTTCTCGCCTTTAATATCAACTGTTAGTGTTTGCGCTACTAAAAGCTCTTTATCAGCAAGATATTTTGTGAATGCTTCAGTTACATGAGAAAACTCAATAAATGATACAAGTGCTTCTTTACGACGTTTTAAGTAATCTGTCTCTTCACCGTTTTCAAATAATGCATTTCCTTCAGTTTCACCCACTAATGGGCTTGCTTCGTCAATCACAATACCGTATTGATCTTCTTGTGGGTGTTTAACTAGACCCAGTGGGTAGCGTGTTGTTGCCATAGGAGCAAACGCTGCAGTCCACTTACCGTCTTTTACAAAAAGGTTTTCGCCAGGCTCTAAACCAAACATAGCTACAGCTTGAAATTGACCAGTCTCGTTATTTTTTACGAAAGACATTGGAAACTCATTTGCTACACGCGCGAACTCATGTGCAACGACAGGCACTAAGTGTTGAGTTTTTAAAAATTCTACATTGATGCCGTTTTGAATTTTAGTGTTGGCATGCTTTTCATTGTGTAAAGGCTGTACTTGTTGCTCCGCCATGTTACTGCTCCGTTATTAATAAGTTTATATTTTTGCTGTTAGTACCCTAAGGCTAAAGGTTTTGCTACAAAAATGGAAGTGAAATGTTTGTTGCAATTTGCAGTTATCATATGATTTTAAACATAAGAAGCTTAATGTAGCTATCTTTAGGAAGCTGTCAGACAAGTTACTTTAAACTACAAGAAAAAAAATATAGAATTAGACGGCATCCAAATACTAATGCATATACCGAATTAAGTTTTTCTTAACTTATGGGTAGTAATTTGTAATCGAAGAAAAGTGCCTTTTAGTGGCCTAATCAAACTGAATCATATTTAACTTAAATATGGTGTGTTTCCATCAATTAATCGAGGCTTTACTTTTTGAATATCCGGCTTGAAAAGACTAAAGTAGGAAACAATCCATATGCTATTATTGACCTACCTGATGAAGACTGTGAACTCTGGAAAAAGAGTGCAAGCTTTTATAAAGGTGACTGGATCAAAGCACTAAATTATTATCCAGGAATTTGGTCAAGAGTAACACCTCAATATTTCACCTTCATTGAAAGTATATTACCAAAAATAGTCAATCACTTTAATTTAGAAGGTTCTAAAATTGAATCTTTAAATTCAAATTATGCGATTGCTCAAACACCCAGTGAAGAATTATCGCAATTACAAAAAATCCCTCATTATGATGGAACCAAGAACAACCAACTAGCTATAGTGCACTACTTATGTGGTGAAGAGTTTGGTGGCACAGGTTTGTTTTCACACAGAAAAACAAACCTTGAAAGAATTAATCTTGAAACAGAGGAAAGCTTTAATCAAACAGCAAAAGAAGAAGCTCTTCAAGCTAAGTTAAATGGCTATATTGATAAAGATAATGAGTATTATGAGCTAATAGCATATTGTAAAGCTAAGCCTTCTAGACTATTCATATACCCAGGTAATGTACTACACTCAGCGATTATTCCATCGCAATGTAAACTAAATAATGAAATAGCAAAAGGCCGCCTAACAATTACTTCCTTTATCTCGTTTGATAATAATATTACTTAGATTTATATTTTCCCTAAACCATGCAGTTTAATCTTAATGAGTAAATCTCTTTGCCCCTGTAAGCTCTTCATTGCTAATATACTTGCCTGTTGTATTTTACTGATATGAGCTGTCGCTGAGCTTAAACTTGGATACCTCTGCGAGATTGCATTTCTATCAATCTCAAAATCCATACCATACATTACGTATAAGTAATTCTCGAGCTTAAAAAGGTCTGTCGTACGTTCAAAATCAAACTGACTAGGAATATGGGTATGCCAATACTTTAGTTTTTGTAAAAGGCCATCAGGAATATTTGCTTCATCACGATTATCAAGCCAAAATTGCGTATCATCACGTTTTGAAATGCAATAATGTAGTTTTATAAAATCAATAATATTTTCCCAAATTGCACCTACTTGCTGGTTATAATCTTTGGCAATATTTTGCATCTCATTAAAATTAATTGGTAGCTTCGTTGCTAATATTTTTGCTGTCATATCAAAAACAAGTAGCCCGGTTGCCTCAAGCGGTTCAACAAACCCTTGAGATAAGCCAATTGAAACACAATTCTTCAACCACGGCTCTTTTTGATACCCAGTTTGCATAGGTATTTTGCGCGCATTAACAGGCTCTTTACCTAGGTACTTTGCTAGTTCTTTATAAGCGCTTTCTTCATTTATATGATTACTAGAATAAACTAAACCAACCCCTCTTCTTGTAGTTAAACCTATATCCCAAATCCACCCAGCCTTTTTCGCATGTGCGACAGTATAAGGTTTAATAATTTTTTCGTGTTCTCCATAAGGAACTTGTATTGCAAGTGCGGTATCGCATAATAAAACATCTGATTTATCTACAAATGAGCCATTAAGTGTTTTCTTTATTAACTTTCCTTCAAAGCCACTACAATCAACAAATAAGTCACCACTAACCACGCCCTCATTTAACAGCTCTAACTCACAAATATAACCATCAGATGAGAGCTTTACGTTAGACACATGGGCATGAGTATGTTTAACAGCTAAATTATTAATCGCATTTTCTTTTAGTAGCTCTGTAAATTTACTTGCATCTAAGTGATATGCATAATTAACAATACCACCATATTCTGGAATTTGAATATTTTTAGGGGCTAAATTTGCTTCACATATGTCATGCTGTATTGATACGCAGGAAGCATAATGATCAGGACATATATCTTTATTCTGCAGCCAAAATGCATTTATTGAATCATTCCCTAAATGTGGGTATTCAAATAGATGATGGTAGAAATTATTGGGTTTTTCTGAGGGATTATAAGTCCAATCGACAAACTTGATACTTTGTTTAAATGTTGCATCGCATTGCACTAATAGTTGAGTTTCTGAAATCCCAAAACTTTTGAGTGTTTCTCTTATTACTGGCACTGTACCTTCACCCACACCAATTGTCGCTACATCCGGTGAGTCAATTAATTTTACTGAAAGGTTACCTGCTGCTATGCTTTCTTTATAGTGAGATGCAATATGGTTTGCAGTAAGCCAACCTGCTGTCCCCCCACCTAAAATGACGATATCCCTTATGTTTTTTTTATTCATAGTATTCTCACAAAAAAGCCCCGAAAACGGGGCTTAATTATATATCTTAATCTTAATTTAGAAGCGGAAATCTACACCAATTGCATAAGTAGCTTCACCTTGGTAAGACCAAGCTGGATAGCCATCTTTAAGTGAAATTTTAGTTGCTTCGTTATCTGCATCTGCTGCAGCGTATTGAATGCTATCTTCTTCAAGTAAGTTTGTAGCAGCAAAACGCAATGTGAAGTTTTCAGTTAAATTATAACTTGCTGTTAAATCAAGTGTACCAAAATCATCGTGCCAGCGGTTTCCATAAAAGCCTGTTTCACGGATCATATACTCTGAACGCCAATTGTAAGCTAGACGTACAGAAACGTCATCATTCTCATAATAGCCGACTGCGTTAACTGTATGCTCTGAACTATCAGTGAAAACATCAATGCCATCAGAGAAATTATCCGGATCGGCAGAACTGTCAGCGAAGGTATAGTTAAACATGGTTCCGAAGCCACCTGCTAACGCATGTTGAATTTGGAACTCAACCCCTGCAATTTCGCCACCATCACCGTCTACTTGTGTGTTCACGGTCCAATCATCACATTTACAAACGGGGTCTGTAATGCCAATTTTTTGGTTACGTAATGTCTCAGACGTAGTGAAGTTACTAACATCTTTATAAAAAGCAGTAACTGCAACTAAGTTAGAGTCACCATAGTAATATTCAAAACCAATATCAGCCTGAGTTGCCTTAAACGGGCTAAGTGAAGGGCTTCCTTTTGTAACCGACTGATTACCTAACTGTGTATCGCCATAACCTGCTAACGATTGCGATGCAAACATATCTGAATAGTTTGGACGAGAGATAACTTGCGCAATAGAGAAACGTAAAATAGTATCTTGATTTATATCATATGCTAAGTTAAAACTTGGTAAAAGTTCACTATAATGACCTTGGTCTGTGTCGATTGTTGAGCTTAGGCCGTTATTTTGCGCAATCCCATTTGGGTCAACAAAAGTTGGATCTGGTGCATAAAAATCTGACTCCGCATATGTTGATACATAGCGCACACCAAAGTTACCGCGATAGGCTTCACCGGAAAAATTTGCCATTACATATACTGAAAGGTTTTCCTCTTCAACAGTACCAAAGCCAGAACGGTCTTCATACCAGTTTTGAACAGCCGCTAAGCCATTCGCTTTCATCGCGTTAATATTTGGTAGTGGAATTGTTAAATCTTGCATACCAGCAGTATCTGTACCACTCCAGTATTGCAAAGGATCAACGCTAACGTGTGCACCTTGTGCTGCTCGCAAAGATTCTCTTGTTACTTCATGGTTAGACCAACGAACACCTGTTTTAACGCTGGTAATGAAATCACTATCCAGCATCAAAGTTAAATCAGTTTGAAAGTATGTCTCTTTATCCTCATTTGGCGCAATTTGTGTTGCCCACTCTTGAAGACCTCTATCCGCCCATACTGTATCAATGTCATTTTCATTCCAACCATTCACAGCAATATCAATATCTGTATATTCACCAGTTGCATCAATTGTACCGTAAACATCTTCTGGAAAGCCGATAAAAGCAGCATGATTAAGAGTTAAATCAGTACCACCTTCAGCTTTAGTTGTGCCTATTTGTGTTTCAAGTTTAAAATTATCGCTAACGTAATCAAACGATAAATCGATTGTTTCTGAATTCATTGATGCAAAACGAGCGAATGTTTGCAAGAACGTTTGTCCAGCTGGATTAGCTGCATTTGTTTCACGGACTAAACATGCACCGGCATCGTTAAATTGTGAGCAACTATCAGTATTAGAGAAGACAAAAAGACTGTTGTTATTATTATCTGCACTTAAGTCTAAATTCATATAATGTAGAGCGAAGCTCATATTATCTGTAGGTGAATATTGAGCTGTAAAATCTACTGCAGTACGCTCACGATTTTGCTCAAAATAGTTAGCAGACTCTGCACCTGCCCATGCGTAAGATGCTTCATTACCACGGCGCACATATGTTGTATCTTCCCATGCAACAGCGGCAAGAACACCAAATGTTTCTTCATCATTTTTCCAGCTGTAGAGGCCTGAAATTGCAGGATCTGTTTCGCTAGAAGCCGTTGAATATGTGCCCTCAGCTGAAATAAATGCAGTGCCAGAATCTAGATCCAGTGGTTTACGAGTAATAACATCAACCGAACCACCAACACCACCTTCAAGTAAATCTGCTTGAGAAGATTTATATACTTTAATTTCAGAAATCATCTGTGGTGGTAAAAGTGTGTAATTAAAGCTACGGTCAATTGCTTGTTGGTCATACCAACCTGTAGAAGCAACATTTTGACCATTTAATGTAGTCAACGTTAGTTGATTAGATGCGCCACGGATAGAAACTTGCTGCCCTTGACCAAACTGGCGATTAACTGCAACACCAGGAATACGACCTAAAGCTTCACCTACATCACTATCTGGAAACTTGCCAATATCCTCTGCTGATACAGCATCTACAACGCCATCAGCAAACCGTTTAGTATTGATTGATGCCTCTAAAGAGCGACGAATACCACGTACTTCAATGACTTCTACGTCTTCTTGAACTTTTACTTCGTCAGCTGCATAAACAGCACCAGTGAATCCGGCACTCATTACAAGACCGATATTTACTGCTAATAAGCTTTTTTTAAAATTTTTAGCTAACACAGGATTCCCCTTGAATCATTTTGTTGGTTTTATTTATCACTTCTGCCCAGTGATGATGACAGCGTTGTCATCTAGTAACAAACCATACACTCTAAATTACATTTGTGCTACATCTTTTTAGCCGTTTTGTGCAAAAAAATAGCTATAAAAATACTAACCAATTGAATATTAATAGATTAAAAAAATAGAGTTTATAAATTGTTACAGTTTTACGGCGGGAATATAGCATGGTTAAGTTCAAAAACAGAAAACCAAATGCACTGTTTTAGGTAATTTTATGATTTTAGATAAGTCTTAGTGTAAAAAAAACGTTCCACTTTAACTATACAGAAATGATATTTCGCTTATTTGCTGATAAGAATATAACTTTAGCTGGATGAAAAAAACACACCTTTTCACATTAATATTGTAGATAAATTAGGGCAAATAATTTATCAAGGGGAATTTATTAATAGTTATCAACACCAATGACAGCGTTGTCATTTTTGTATTTTAAAGAGTTACGCTATTAATGTCTACCTTTATTTCCCCCCAATAGCCTACCCTTTTCATTGAAAATTTTAGAGAGCTATAGGAACCGTGAAAATTACTCATATAATTGTTCTATATGGATAATTTTTAATGTAGTTAGTGAAGTTTTTTAAACCACTAAGATACTCATGTTTTTAATAAAGTAGGCATAAGTAGCCACATTTCAACAAACAACTAGTTAACTCACACTATTTGTGAGGCTTGTTATTTAGTGAAGATAAGTCACTGGCAGATAGATCACATTACGCTCCAAACTTAATAATTGCCGGGCGTTATATAATACCAATCAACTTAAATATTTAACCATTCTAGCGAAGCTATAAATGGTCAGTAACTTAACACGATTGTATAACTGTTGTTTTCGATAAAAATAAATAAGCGAAAATAATAAAGATCTTGCAAGTGCGATACAGATAAATTTAGAAGAGAAACAAAAATGCAGGCTTTATAGCCTGCATTTTAAAGTTTGGGTCGATTGGGGTCGTTACGGAGCCCAATAAACTTCAATATTTATTGTTGGGTGATTTAAAACTGCACGTAGTGGCATGTCGTTTTCATCTCCACCGGCTTTTGCTGCTTTATATACAGCAAGCTTTTCTTCTCCACTGATCAGTAACTTAACCACTTTAGACTGCGCAATCGCTGCTAAAGTTAACGTCATACGTTCGGTAATATTCCCTGTTACTTCACTTTCTATAGCATTAATTGCACATACCAATTGTGATGTTTCAAGCCCTTGCTGTAAACCGCCCGCATGTGGAAATAATGAAGCGGTATGACCATCCGGTCCCATGCCTAATATAGTTACATCAAATGGACGTTTCAGTTGTTGGTACGCAGCTTCACATTCTGCACTACCCTGTTGGGCAGTCTCGGCATTGTTTTTCATAGTAATGAAGTTAGCTGCCGCCCCATGATTTTGTAATAACGTGCTCTTAATAAACGCTTCATTACTTTTTTCATGTGCTGCATCAACCCAACGTTCATCAACCATAGCAACATCTATCTTTGCCCAATCTAATGCTAGATTAGATAAGTGCTTATAAGCGGGTGCAGGTGATGAACCACCTGATACCATCAGTACGGCACGGCCATCAGCTTCAATACCGTTGACTAAACTTTGTTCAAGTGTTGTAGATAACTCAGCGGTTAATGCATCTTTTGAATCAAAAAATTTCTCTACGATGGTTGCCATTGTTATGCCTTATCGCCAGTGTTAAACCAAACATGGTTATTTTCAGCTAATAGTTCATCAGCATCATCAGGCCCCCAGCTACCAGCACGGTATAAAGCAGGCTTACCTTTTTCTTGCCAGCGCTCGATAATTGGGTCAATCCATTTCCAAGCTTGACGTACTTCATCACGATGAATAAACAGGGATGGATTATTTGCAGCTGCATCTAACATCAAGCGCTTGTACGCATCTGAATGGAAACCATTGCTATAAGCTTGCGATAGCTCAATGTTCATGGTTACCGGCTCTAATTGCATCTCTAAATTATCAAGACGCTTTGACATCAAGGTTAATTGAATTGTCTCTTCAGGCTGAAGGCGTATAACCAAACGGTTTGGTTCAATATTGCCAACATTATCACCATAAACATTGTGTGATACTTTTTTGTATTCAACGACAATTTCGGCACAACGTTTTGCCATACGTTTACCTGTACGAAGGTAAAATGGCACGCCCGCCCAACGCCAGTTATCAATATGCGCTCGAATAGCAACAAATGTTTCTGTTTTACTTGAACCTTCATTTAACTCTTCTAAGTAACCAGGGACAATTTTGCCATCCAAATCACCGGGTACATATTGACCACGAATGATGTTGTCATCTACATCCGTTGCAACAAGTGGGCGCAATGATTCTAATACTTTCAGCTTTTCGGTGCGGATGCTGTTTGCATTAAGTTTATTTGGTGATTCCATCGCGACTAAACATAACAATTGTAATAAATGGTTTTGCACCATGTCACGTAAAGCACCGGCTTTATCATAAAAACCAGCACGGCTTTCAAGGCCAACAGTTTCAGATAAGCTGATTTGAATATTATCGATTGATTTAGCATCCCACATATTTTCAAATAATGAATTTGAAAAACGCAGTGCCATTAAGTTTTGTACCGTTTCTTTACCTAAGTAATGATCAATACGGAAGATTTGCTCTTCGCTAAAGTATTCAGCAATTTTTGCATTGATCTCTTCTGCTGAATTACCGCAATAACCAATTGGTTTTTCAACAACGACACGTGATGTAGCAGTGATCAGACCTTTGCTAGACAGTATTTCACAGCAGCTACCATATACCGCAGGTGGAAGTGATAAATAGAACACCCGAGATTTGTCTGCATCGTGCTCATCTAGTATTGTTTTTAGTTTATCCCAATCATCGTCTGCTTCGGTTACATTCGTGACTACTGGCACCAAACACGCTGAAAAAGCTTTCCAATCTTTGGCATTAAACTCACCTTTACCTAAAAATTCTTTTAGCGCTTGATGAGCTGTTTCTATGTATTCCGCACGTTTACTTTCTTCACGAACCGTCGGTAAAATACGCGAACCTTGTGGAAGGTTGCCTTCTTGATATGCGCGATACATTGCAGGTAATAATTTGCGTAATGCAAGATCACCACCGCCCCCAAAAATTACAATATCAAAAGGATTTAACATAATTTACTCTCTACGTTTGCTATGCCCAGTTGTCAACTATCCACTATTGATAGTGCGGGCATACATTCTTGTTGTTTAGTTGATGTCAGCTTTTTGGCATCGTACTCGAGAAAAAGCCTGTTGAATTCGCTTGTTTTTATCGCTGAATATTGATTCAGCTGTATTCATTTCAAACTGGTAATTAAATGAGTCTTAGGGGCTCTGTATATCCTCTCACAAATATACAGGCCCTAAGAACTCCAGCGCTACCCGTTCAAAGGTATTTGGTTACACAGTACAATTGATTGTGCTGTGCGAATTTTTTACTGCGCTCGACGTTGTTTATAATAGCTCATTAAGCCATTTGTCGAACTATCATGTGGATGGTTTATATTATCATCCAGTAACTCAGCTTCAATTTTTGAGGCTAAGCCTTTACCAAGTTCAACACCCCATTGATCGAAAGAACAGATCTCTAAAATGATGCCTTGGCAGAAAATTTTATGCTCATATAAGGCAATTAATCGCCCCACCGTTTTTGCATCAACCGTATCTAACAGCATTGATGTTGTAGGACGGTTACCACGGTGGATTTTATGATCAATTAGCGCGGCTATTTCAGCCTCTGATTTGCCTTTTGCGGTTAAATCAGCGCGAACTTGCTCGGCATCAACCCCCATCATCATCGCTTCTGTTTGTGCAAAAAAGTTCGATAATAAAATGTCGTGATGCTGACCAATATTAACCTGAGGTTTAATAGAGGCAATAAAATCAGCCGGTACAATCACATTGCCTTGGTGCAAACACTGATAAAAAGCATGTTGACCATTAATGCCGGTCATACCCCAAATAATTGGCACTGTAGTATACGGTACGGTATTACCCGCAAAATTAACGTGCTTACCATTACTTTCCATTTCACCTTGCTGCAAATAAGCTGGCAACATGTGTAATGCTTGATCGTAAGGTAAAATAACCTGTGAGTCGAAACCTAAAAAGCTGGTATTCCATAAGCTCAACAAAGCCATTAACAATGGTACATTTTCTGCAAATTCGGCCGTTTTAAAGTGTTCATCAACTTCAAAAGCGCCTTCAAGAATCGCTTCAAATGCATCAAAACCTAAATACAATGCAATTGGTAAGCCTATCGCACTCCATAATGAAAAGCGACCACCTACCCAATCCCACATTGTGAATACATTTTCATCAGCAATACCAAACGCTGCCGTTTTTTCTAAATTAGTGCTCACTGCTACAAAGTGCTTAGCAATGGCTTGCTTGTCATCGGCTGACTCTAAAAACCATGCAACGGCGGTTTTTGCATTGGTCATGGTTTCAGATGTAGTAAAGGTTTTTGACGAAATCACAAACAAAGTTGTTTCAGGATCGATGTCTTTCAATACTGACGCAATTTGTACGCCATCAACATTTGAAACGTAATGTACTTTTAATGAGTCATCTGCATAGCTTTTCAGTGCTTCCGTGGCCATTTGTGGGCCTAAGTTTGAACCACCAACACCAATGCTCACAACATCTTTCACGGCTTTACCGGTATAACCTAACCATTGCCCGCTACGTACTTTTTCAACGAACAACTTAATTTTTTGTAATTCAGCGTTAACCACCGAACTTACATTCTCGCCATCTACAACTAATGATGATGCACTACGGTTACGAAGTGCAGTATGAAGCACGGCTCTATCTTCGGTGATATTAATTTTTTCACCGCTGAACATTTTATCTCGCCAATTAGCGATATCACACTCTTGTGCTAAAGACAGTAACTGTGCCATCACACTGTTATCAATCAATTGTTTTGAATAATCAAATAAAACACCTGGGATCTGAGTCGAAAATTGCTCGAATCGCGTGCTGTTATTGGCAAATAAATCTTTAAGATGAACTTCCTTCATCTTATTTGCACTTACTTGTAATGCTTGCCAACTAGCTAACTGTGAACGACAACTCATTTTTAACATCCCCTTAAACTTGCAACAAACTGATTTATAACTATCTTTAGATTAAAAAAGTGTACTAATAGCGTATTAACTTACAAATAAATTTAACGATAAGTTAGAATGACAACGCTATCAACAAGCTAATTTTATATTTTACAATCGAGATAATAACGTACTTTTACTCATTTGACACCGGTATCATAAAAATTATCTCAATTATTTTACTGCTAATTTTACTGAACATTAGATACACTAACTGGTCTTGATGAAGAAATAATGAATAACACGTTTGTTAAGTCTACTTAGGTGTATTCTTATCAGGAACATATCAACACTAAAACAATAACCTAAAAGTAACTCTATGAAAGTAACTATAAATGATGTAGCGAGGCTCGCCGGGGTTTCGATGAAAACGGTTTCACGGGTAATAAATAAAGAACCATCTGTTCGTAAAAAAACTTACGATACAGTCATGGATGCTGTAAAAGAGCTGAACTATCAGCCAAATCTTGCAGCACGAAACCTAGCTGGCACGTCATCATTTACGGTAGGCTTAGTTTATGACAATCCTAATGCGTATTATGTGATTGATATGCAAAATGGTGTGCTTTCTCGCTGTAAAGACGAAGGCTATGAATTGGTGATCCATCCATGCACTTATACAGATGCAAACATGAAAGATGAATTTATCACCATGATAAAGCGCTCTCGCTTAGCTGGGCTTGTGCTTACACCGCCATTATCAGAGCAAAGTAGCATCACCAATTTACTCGATGAGTTAAATATTCATTACGTTAGGGTGTTATCTGGGCGACCATCAGATGATGATCAAGACACCTGTATTTATGTTAACGATTATAAAGCCGCGTATGAGATCACCACTCACCTTTTAACTCATGGACATGAAAATATTGGCTTTATCTGTGGCGATAAAGAACATAAATCGACGTCTGAACGCCTTGAAGGTTATAAAGCAGCGCTGGCAGATAATCATAAAGAATTTGATAAACGCTTTATTTACGATGGTAAATATTCGTTTGAGTCGGGTGTTGAAGGTGCAAAGCACTTGTTAGCCGAGAATAACACCTTGGCTATAACCGCTATATTAGGTGGCAACGATGAAATGGCCGCTGGAGCCCTATTTGCATCACGCTTAATGGGTATTGCTATTCCTGAACAGTTATCTATTACTGGCTTTGAGGATTCTCCTTTCTCTCGTCAGACATGGCCAAAGTTAACTACCGCTCATCAAGCAAACGATGTTATCTCTCAACATGCAGCACGGTTATTATTTACCAAAACTCGCGGTGCTCGTAACCAAGATAAAGACATCATCACATCATTTACACCATCAATTGTGATCCGTGAAAGTTCAGGGCCTAAACAGTAGCTACAGCCTTGACTGATAATAAATAAGGCGCTAAAAGCGCCTTATTTATTATCAGTCAATTGCCAGTCTTCTGCCCTGTTATTATAACAGTGCCATTCCACCGCTGAGATTATACACGTCAGTAAAGCCAAGCTGAGATAAGTTAGTTGCCGCTTGTTTTGAACGATTACCACTGCGACAAAGTAAAATATATTTACCCTGTGGGTTCAATTGCCTGTCCACTAATGCATTTGCCATTCTACTTAGCGGAATATTCATCACTCGCGCAGGGCTAACTGCAAATAACTGAGGAATATTGTTTGCCCCATGTTCATATGGTTCACGGGTATCAATTAAATAGACATCGCTTGCAGTTAACATATCTTTTGCTTGCACGGCGTTCAGTTCGTAAGCTCTACTGTATTTTAAACTGTCAGCATAACCACACAAAGTTGCAAATTTACATAAATTGTCTTCATCGCTGCGCTGCTTGTTGTTAGCAAATTCAGTATCACTTAGTTCATTGTTCAATAATGCATGCAATAACGGCGTTTGCTGCTGTTGAACTTGCCAATTAATAGCAAAACATTGCTGGTAGTCATGACCAGAACAAATAACTGTCGACTCTGCTAAGCATGTTGATAGTTGACGTAATGAGTGTGCCATAGCTAACGCATCCCCACCGTCAATTGCAGTATTACCAAGCCCAGCAGGCAGCAGCAAATCACCGCAAAAGCAAAATAGCACTTGTTGAGAGTTGTTACACCGCAATAAATAACTAACACTATCTTGGCTGTGCCCGGGTGTTGCTAAGCGCTCAATGGTGCATTCAGGTAATGCAATACTCGTTTGCTGCACTGGCCACCCTAATTCATGCTCGTCATGCAAACTGAATTTTAAGGCCTGAGCCAACAATGTAGTCGCACAGCATCGCTCTTGATGGGCATGTGTGTCTAAAATGGCTGCTACCGCTAAATTTTGTGTGTGTACTATTTTTTCAAGCCGCGGGATAAGCTCAATAATTGGGTCAATGATCACTGCTTGTTTATCTTGACTGACATACAACCAACAACACGCACCTTGATGTCTAAATTGTGTTAACCCTAATGCACACGCTTCTTGCTGTGGTGATGACGAATCTGAAACCACCAAACAATTAGCTTGTAATATTGGTTTAAGTGAACGAATACGCGCACAGGCAGTGGTTATTTCAGCCTGTGTTGTCGCCGGTCCAAATGATAAACGTATTGCATTTTCACTACGCCAATCACTCACGCCCATGGCATCTAACACAAAACTACGATTTGCGCCAGAGCTACAGGCTGAGCCACCACTGATACGAATACCTGCCGCATCGAACAAATCCATCACTTCTTTACTACTGAGTTCATCAACAGCAAAATTTAACGTTGTTGGTACTGACAATGCAAAAGTATGATTAAAGGTTATATTACCAAAGGTATCCACTAAAGCCTGATGTAATTGTTCACGATAGCCGTTTAACACATCGATTGATTTAAACGTATCGTTTGTTTTATCCAGCAATAAACAAAACAGTTTGTTAAGACCTGCGATGCCTGGCAGGTTTTCAGTACCGGAGCGCATGCCACTTTCTTGACCACCACCGGCAATAAATGGCGTATAGGCACTGCCTTGACGAATATACAACACGCCTATACCTTTCGGTGCGTAAAGTTTATGGCCTGAAAATGGCGCGTAGTCAATCGTTGTATCACTAAGGGCTAATGCGGTTTTCCCTAGCGCTTGTACGCAATCCACCATCCACGCAACTTCCGTGTTATGTGCTCGTATTACCTTTTCAATCGCTTTTAAATCTTGATAAACACCGGTTTCATTGTTAACTGCCATGGTACAAATCATCAGTGCATCACCAGCGTGTTGAGCAATAAAATCTAAATCTAAAAGGCCATCACTCGATACCGGGATCGCAAGCACGGTTGCGTTTATACCCAATACGGCATTCCAATGTATTAATGTATTAGGTACTGCTTTATGTTCAGTCGCGCCATACAGTAATACTGGGTTTGGTTTAGCATGCTCTTTAGCTGCTATGAGCGTAGACACGACAGCTGTTTGAATTCCTTCGGTAGCCCCAGAAGTGAATAAAATATCCCCCTGCTGTGCACCTATCACATCACGGGCTTTTTGACGTGTTTGCTCTAATAAGTGTTTAGCTTGAATACCGGTAATGTGTGAAGAAGAAGGGTTACCAAAGCAGATTTGCATAGTATGCGAAACAACCTCTGCAATACAAGGTAGCACCGGTGTTGTTGCGTTTGCATCAAGGTAAATTTGTGACGATGAGTCAGTAGGTAATATTAAATCAGACATTAAAAAACGCACCATATTACTAAAAGATATATCTTATAACCCATTCTACATAAAATTAATGGGTCGCGTAAGAATCAATTAGTCTCTCAAGTGCGTTTTCTATACCATTTGATACTATACCCAAAATACCTAAATCTTCAGGTGATTTAGGTATAAAGCTAATTAAACAAAGTTCGTGTTAGCTATGCTCAATCAGTTGTTCTTCTTGTTTCGTTGACCAAGCATTGAGTAAGGCTTTTACCAATGACGCTAGTGGAATTGCAAAAAACACGCCCCAAAAACCCCATAAGCCACCAAAAAACAGTACCGCAACAATAATAAATACCGGGTTCAGATCAACCGCTTCAGAAAATAGTAACGGCACCAGCACATTACCATCTAATGCTTGAATAATGCCGTAGATGATCAGTATGGTCCAAAACTGGGTTTCTAAACCAAATTGAAATAATGCCACGGCCGCAACCGGTATGGTAACAAGTGCCGCACCCACAAAAGGGATCAATACTGATAAACCCACTAATACGCCCAATAGCGCTGCATAACGTAAATCAAAAATAGTGAACGCGATAAACGATACTGAGCCTACAATCAAAATTTCAAACACCTTACCACGAATATAATTCATGATCTGTTGGTTCATTTCGTGCCATACCTGCAAGATTAAGCGTCTTTGTTTTGGAACGAGTTTTTCTGCACTTCTGATCAACTCCAGCTTATCTTTGAGCATAAAGAATACCAGTAATGGTACTAAAATAAGATAGATCAACCACGCCACTACATCTTTTAATGATGTCAACGAGACCGATAATAATACTTGGCCAAACTCAATTGCTTTGGCTTCAACACTGCTGACCACTGATTGTACTTGCTCTGCATTAATTAAACTGGGGTATTGCTCAGGCAAGTGCAGTAAAAAAGATTTTCCCTGCTCTATCATGTGCGGGCTTTCTTGCACTAAATTACTAGCTTGCTGCCACAGTATTGGGCCCATGCCGATCACTAAGGTCAGCATCAACCCTGAAAAAATCAACATCACTATAATAGTGGCAGTAAAGCGATGTAAGCCAAAACCCTCTAAATGCGCAACCGGCCAATCAAGCAGATAAGCAATCACTAAAGCAATCAGCACAGGTACAATAAGTGCACCAAAGAAATAAAACATCGCCATTAAAGCGAGTAATAAAAACAATAAGGTCACTGAATGCGGATCTGAAAACTTCCTTTCGTACCACATTTTTACATATTCAAACACGATTTAGCTCCACGATTAACAATCCACGTTGTTGCTCTAATTTGTACTGATAATGATTTTTTTGCAAAAAGCGCTCCATATCTTTGGTAGATTGGTCTGCCAAAAGTGTAAATCTTATCGATTGCGCCGCAGCTAAAGCTTGGCGCAAAGCCAACTTAAACTGGATAAATTGCTGCGGGCATTTAAATCCGCGCAAGTCTTGCTCTAGCATAACCAATTATCTACCCTATAAAAATGAATAATACGGTCTTTATCAGTACTATTAATAACAAATGTAACTTTTTCTTAAAACACGCATCGCAATAGTTTATCCTTGTAGCATAGTTTGTAGTAAGGATAAGTTAATGTCTGGCACGCATAATAAAGCGCAACTACCCAGTAATCCAACTCTTAAAGAAATTAACTGGTATAAAAAACAAATAAATTGGGGTGAACTCCCACCCTTCTATCACCTTGTCGCCTCTTCAGTGAGCGAGTCGGAGGGGATATTAGAACACGGTTTTGATAATGCCGTGAAAAAAATAATTGATAGGCGCAATTGGAATCTCGATTTACTAGGAGGTCATGAAGACACTCTTGGGGAGATCCACTGTGAAAATAAGCCAAGAATTGCGTTGCATCAAGTGTTCACCGACCGAGGCTTTGAATTATGGGCACAACCCTACGCAAAAGACGTTACAATAGATAAATACGTTAAAGATAACCGCTTTATGGAGTTTAACGAGTGGGATCCAGTGTCAATGAAAAGTTTGATCCGGATTAACCAATTACATAAGTTTATTGGTTTTTACTTTGAACGTGGTGACAAAGCAGATAAGGCGCTTATTCTCCATGCACACAAGGTAGTACATAAAATCATTAGTTTTTTACAGCGAGAATTGAACGTTGTAAAGCTAGATGGGGTCACAATCAAAGAATTGTATCAATTGTGCGAACGAGATAGCAGAGCATGCAGTGACGAAATCGACATTGCTAAACTCATGCTAGGTGAAAACCATAACAAGGAATAAAATGCAGCTTAAATCAGCCTTTATTACATTATTCAGTACACTTTTAACATTTAGTGTGCTGGTAAGTGAGCCATTAAAGGCACAAACCAATTTTACATTGCCAGATCTTGGTACTTCAGCATTACAAGCTTTGCCGCTTGAAAAAGAACAAGCTATCGGAAAGGTGATGATGATGCAAATTCGTGGCTCATCACCGGTTGTTAATGATCCTGTGCTTGATGAATATTTAACGACAATTGGCCGCAAGCTAGTTGCCAATGCCAATGATGTACGCTTTCCGTTTTCATTTTTTTGGATCAACAATCCGGAAATCAACGCATTTGCTTTTTATGGTGGCCATGTTGGGGTGCACACCGGTTTAATTGCGCAATCCGATAACGAAAGTCAGTTTGCCTCAGTACTTGGTCACGAAATTGCCCACGTTACCCAGCGCCACCTTGCACGTCGCATGCAACAACAACAAGATAACAGCGCACTCACTATCGCCGGTATGATTGCCGGTATTTTAGCAACCGTTGTGTCTCCTGATGCCGGTATCGCGATTATCTCAGCCAGTCAAACACAAAGCGCATTTAGTCAACTCACTCATAGCCGCTCAGCTGAGCAAGAAGCCGACCGCATTGGTATGCAAACACTCAATAATGCAGGATTTGATCCTTACGCATCCAGTGAATTCTTAACTAAACTTGCTGCGCAAATTCGTTATAAATACAAACCACCAGCCTTTTTGCTGACTCACCCATTACCTGAGAGCCGCGTGTCTGATGTGCGCTTACGTGCACAGCAATTTGAAAAACGTCAACTTCCGGATAGCTTAGAATTTAACCTTGCCAAAAGCCGCGTGATTGCTCGCTACCACCAAACACCAGAAGCGGCTGAAAATTTCTTTAGAAAGCTCATACGTGAAAACAGTTTTTATAATAAAACAGCGCTTAATTATGGCTTGGGTATTAGTTTATTGGATCAAAAAAAGCTCGATGAAGCGGCGCCTATTTTAGACGAACTTTTAAAGTCTGATCCTAAAAATTTATTCTATATTGATACGCATACTGATCTATTGATAGCTCAGAATAAAGCCGCCGAAGCAGTAAAGTTTTTAGCCGCGTTGCATGAAAACCGTCCTAACAATCAAGTTATTACCTTAAACTATGCCAATGCTGCACTTGAAGCTGAGCAATACGATGTTGCAGTGCAAATATTAAAATCATTTTTACTCGAAAAGCCTGAACATAATTTAGGCATGCAACTTCTTGCAGATGCCTATAAAAAGCAAGATAACTTAGCCGCTTATCATGAAGCAAATGCCGACGTTCTTGCACAATACGGCGCCTACTTAAAAGCCGCTGACGAAGTACAAAAAGCACTCAACTTTGTAGAACCACAAGAGCTAATTAAACAACAACGTCTCAAAGCATTGTTAACGCAATACCGCCAAATGCAAAAAGAGCTCGCAAGGCTTTAAGTCTGGTGCTGCTTGGCCTAAAATAGCCTTACTTTATCTAATTGGATTGTTACTATGTCTGTTACTATTTTTCATAATCCACGTTGTTCAAAATCGCGTGAAACATTAGCTCTACTTGAGCAAAAATCGATTCAGCCAGAGATAATCGAATACTTAAAAACCCCACTGAATCATGCGCAAATCAGCATCTTAGTTAAACAGCTAGGGTTTTCTTCAGTACGTGAACTAATGCGTACTAAAGAAGATATTTACAAAGAGTTAGACCTTAAAAATGAGCATGATGAAAACGCACTCATTACAGCCATGGTTAGCAATCCAAAATTAATTGAGCGCCCTATTGTTGTAAATAACAATAAAGCCGCACTGGGTCGCCCACCAGAAAACGTACTAAGCGTACTTTAATGAGCGTCACTATTGTTGTGTTGTATCATTCAAGTCACGGCTCTGTTGCAGCCATGGCACATGAAATTGCAGAGTCGATTGAATGCCAAGGCGGTACTGCACTGCTAAGAACCTTTGTAGCTAGAGAACCTCACGATATTGTGATCAGCAAAGATGACTTAATCCAGTGTGATGGGTTAGCATTTGGCACCCCTACTCGCTTTGGTATGATGGCCTCACAAGCCAAAGCTTTTTGGGAAACCACCAGCGACTTATGGTTAAAAGGGCAATTAATAGATAAACCAGCCTGTGTATTCTCATCATCAAGTAGCATGCATGGTGGCAATGAAGCAACGTTGCTTAATTTGTCACTGCCGTTATTACACCACGGTATGCTGTTAATGGGTGTGCCGTATGAAGTACCTGAGTTACTTGCCACACAAACCGGTGGCACTCCCTATGGTGCAAGCCATGTTGCTGGTGCACAAAATAGCGCGCAATTAAGTAAAGACGAAATTAAAATTTGCCAAAGCGTTGGCCAACGCTTAGTTAAAATCACGAGAAAATTACAATGACATCGCACAGCGATTTAAACCCACAACTCACACCGAAAAAGGCTATTACTATCCGTTTTCAACGTATTGCAATAATTGGCTATATTGGCTTGTTACTGCTGATGCCACTTTGGTTGTTTTTATTAGAGCCTAGAGAAGGTCATAGCAATGGATTTATTTTTGTTGTGTATATTTTACCGCTTTTACTGCCGCTAAAAGGCATCATTCAAGATAAACCTTATACGTATGCATGGGCAAACTTTATTGTTATGTTCTATTTTATTCACGGTTTTACCCTACTGTGGGTCGCACAAGAACAACTAATATGGGTCGTTTTAGAGCTGCTGTTCGCCAGTATGATGTTTATTGGTTGTACTTATTATGCACGTCACCGAGGTCAAGAGCTGGGGCTAAAAATTCAAAAACTAAAAGATGAGTTAGCAACAGAAAAAGCGGCTCATGAATTTAATAAAAAAGACTAAAGTTAATACCAAACGACTTAAATATTTAACCATTCTAGCGAGCTAAATGGTCAGTAACTTAACACGATTGGTATAACAACTAAAAAACGCGCTTAATTAGCGCGTTTTTGTCTACGGTACATGCAAGAAGCTTAAACAACTTCACTTAACGTTGCCAATGCAACAATACTTGCTAAGCCTAGCTGCCCAACTAAACTGATCAATGAGCAACAACGCAGTACAAATAACCCCCATGGGTGTTTAATATGAGGGTATAAAGCGCAGCGCTTCAAACTAATTGCAAAAAAGAAGCAGACAATTGCCAACATGGTTAAGCAAAGCGTCAGTTCACTTTTAATTGCAATCGAATCATCAAAAAAGAAAAACAACTGTAGCGGCAACAATAAAGTCACGATGGCATGTAAGGCGTGGACTTTTTTGATCCGCGAAAATTGTCCATCCGGCGATAATTCTTTAATACCAAAATCACGCTCTAAGCATTTCACTAACTGACTGGCTTTAACACTCACTGCTAAACGATAACAACTTAAGCCATCACAGTTACGAACACGAAAGTCATAGCCAGACTTCAATAATAGCACCATCAAAGGTTCATTTTTTGCTAGTACCGCATAATGTAAAGCACTGTTACCAAGGGCATCACGTTGTTTTTTATCTTGTTTATCTAATAAGGTTTGTACTAAATTAACAAACCCTTTTTCAACTGCCCACATAAAGGCCGTTTTACCATTTTCATCCGCCAACGTGCCTGTTGCACCTTGCTCTATAAAACGCATCGCCATCGTTTGTTTAGCTGTGTCAAAACGCAAATGCGCCAACAGTGCTTGTTCTAATAGCACCACTGAGTCAACATCTGGTGATACTTGGGTTAATAAGGTGAAATAATCCTTTCCGCCAGCAACTTTTTTCGCCGCTAATTCACTTAACGCATTAACGTCATCGATTGAGTCAGGTATAAAGGTGCTAAAACGTTCACGAAAATCAACTTCTTTCCACAGTGCCAAGGCATCTTCAGCACTCATTTTACTGCCCGCATTGAGCGCATACTCGATGATTGTAAAATAGCGTTTTGAGAATAACTGAGATAATAACGTAACGGGTGTTTCTATCGTTGTTTGTGACGCTACAGCTGCATATTTTTCAAGGCGTTGGCAAAGTAATAGCACTAAACTCTCTGGGCTATACTCGTTATCAAAATAGTAATCTTTAGCTGCCGAAATATACTGTTGAGCGGCTTCATCATATTCACAGATATGTTGGAAAAAACACTCTTCAAATGGCTCAAGGGGAGTTAACCAGGTTAAATAATAGATAGGCGGTAGCACAGTGGTACACACGCCATTGTCTTCTTCAGTCGAGCGACAAGCCGGCCATGCTTCTAAAGCGTCTAAAATAAATGCACCGTTTTGCTCAATAAGTCCTTTGACTAATAACGGGTATTCTTTAGGCCAAATAAGTACATTTTCCATTAAAAAAACACAACTCCAGTGTCTATCTTGCTCGGTACAAAGGTCAGTAAAAGAGTTTAACAACTACAAACTGACACTGCGCTTAATATAATTTTAAGTACCCCAGTAAATTAGTGATACCAGTGGGTATGTAAGCGCTTATTCTAGCATACCCAAAACCACACGCTATAGCCAAACCGTGTGATTTTAAAAGAAAATAACAAAGCACCATGCAGTTAACACTGCATGGTGCTTTAGGTTGGAGACTTACTTGGAAATGATTACTTACTGTTAAGCTCAGCTGTCACTTGGTCAAGGCCAACTTCTGAAATTCGTTGAATAACTTCTTTTTGCTTTGCACTGAGTAACGAAATACCTTCAGCGACAATATCATATACTTTCCAGCTACCATCTTTACCTTGGCGAAGCTTAAAGTGTAAGTCAATCGTTGGCGCATTATCTGCAATAATTTGCGTCTTAACCGTGGCAAACTCGCTCTCTGCAGCATCGTTACTTTCTTCGAATTTTATTTCTTGCCCGGTATATTTCATTAATGCACTAGCATAGGTAGTGGTTAAGTAATGCTCCACTGCACTTATAAATGCAGTCGCTTGTTGGCGATCGATACCTTTAATATGCTTACCTAATAATTTATAGGAAACAAATTTAACATCTATATTAGGCATTAAATACTGATCAACAATGTGTGCCATGTCACTTTTGCTCGCTGTGCCTTGGCTGTTTATTTTGCCAATTTCACTAAACAGCTGATCGCCTACCTGAGTTAATAACTGATTAGGTGACTGTTGTGTTTGCGCAAACAAGGAAGCACTAAAAACTAGCGCGATTAATAATAAATAACGACCAAGTGAAATCATTGTTGATAAGTCCTAAGTAAATCTTGTAGCGTAATTTACGCTGTTCATAAGAGATTAAAAAGCCTCAAAATAGCACCTTATTAGTGCCAGTACAGCATCAATTGATTTAATCTTTTTATTTCATATTGTTAGCTAAGCTCATGCAATAACACACAGAGTCTGTGAATTTATGCCACTTGAATTAGCCTCCCCCACGCCCTTATTTTGTAAATAACGTTTTCATCTAAAGAGCTTCTCCATGTTATTTAAAACATTAACTGTATTGATTTTATTATCTATTTCCATGTTCAGCAGACTATCTTATGGCGCGCCCTATACACTTTCTCCTCATGGCTATGCCATTGATTACATTCAGGGGGAAGGTGATGTTAAAGGTTTAAAACTGGCATACCAATACCATGCTCCGGCACTACAATCATTAATTGAAAATACCCATATTTACTTAGAATCAAGTATTAATATTTGGGAATACGGCGCAGATAATAGCCATCAGACAAATGTTGTCCTTGCAATATCCCCGGTATTTCAACATCTGATCAGCTCAGTGCGCGGTATTCCTTTGTATTTCGAAGCCGGCATAGGGGTTTCATTAGTCAATGACACTCACTTCGCCGGCAAAAATGTGAGTACCCACTACCAGTTTGAAGACCGACTAGGCTTTGTTGCTGATTTTGGAAAAACCAAAGCTGCGGTGCGTTATTTACACTATTCAAATGCAGGGTTTAAAAGACCAAACCCAGGTCTTGATTTTATTTCGCTGTCGTTTTCTAGACGTTTTTAACCCTAGAAATCTTTGCTACACTAAGTACTTATAAATGACTCGTTAGAGATCACCATGCAAATTTGGCATATACTCATCATCATCTTAGTGTTGGCAATCATTATCGGTAATATTTTGCTGATCAAACACTCAGCAAAAATGGATTTTAAAAAACCAACCGATGAAGATGAACTCAAATCAGAGCAACAAAAAAAGCCCTAACTAAGTTTTGTTAGGGCTTTACATCGTAGGAGATGTTCTTTACTGCAGCTCCTCACGCAGCTCTTTGGTTGCTTTAACCATATTATCAAGAGCTTGTCGCGTTTCTTGCCAACCACGGGTTTTCAAACCACAGTCCGGGTTTACCCATAAACGCGCAACCGGTATTTTTCGTGCGGCTTTATGGATCAACGTTTTCATCCATGCAATATCCGGTACATTCGGAGTGTGAATATCATATACACCTGGACCAATATCATTTGGATAATCAAAATTCTCAAATGCTTCAAGTAGTTCCATGTTAGAACGTGAGGTTTCAATGGTGATCACATCGGCATCCATATCTGCAATCGCGGCAATAATACCGTTAAATTCGGCGTAACACATGTGAGTATGAATTTGTGTTTCATCTTTCACACCGCTTGCTGAGACCCTAAATGCATACGCTGCCCATTCTAAATATGCTTGCCATTGGCTACATTTAAGCGGCATACCTTCACGAAATGCAGGTTCATCAATTTGAATAATATCAATACCGGCATTTTGTAAATCGACCACTTCATCACGTAACGCAAGTGCAATTTGATTAGCGATGGTGGGTTTGTCTAAATCATCACGAATGAATGACCAAAACAGAATAGTTACAGGACCTGTTAGCATGCCTTTCATTTTCTTACTCGTCAGCGACTGTGCGTATTTTGTCCACTGAACCGTCATCGCTTTTTCACGTGATATATCCCCCCAAATTACAGGTGGTTTCACGCATCGCGAGCCGTAGCTTTGCACCCAACCAAACTGGGTAAAAGCAAAGCCTTCTAATAGTTCAGCAAAGTATTCAACCATGTCATTACGCTCCGCTTCGCCGTGCACTAACACATCTAAATCAAGCGCCTCTTGCTCTTCAACAGCGTAGCGAATTTCTGCTTTAATTTGCCTTTGATAATCATCCGCAGATAATTCACCGGCTTTATAATCACGGCGTGCTTGACGAATTACTTGAGTTTGTGGAAATGATCCTATCGTGGTGGTCGGCAGTAGCGGTAAATTAAGTGCTGCATGTTGTTTTTCAATACGTTGAGCAAATGCATGATTACGCTTACCGTCTTTTGCGGTGAGTGCAGTTACACGCTGTTGTACAGCTGTATTATTTACACGAGTAGAGGTTAAGCGTGCTTTAATAGGTGCTGAATAAGCAACGAGCTCACTGATATCATTGCTTTCAAGCGCGGCTTTTAATAATGACAGCTCTTGGCCTTTTTGTTTTGCAAATGCAAGCCATGAACAAAGTTCATCATCGAGCTTTTCTTCTTGCTCTAAATCAACCGGTGTATGCAGTAAAGAACAAGATGGGGCAAGCCATAGATTATCACCGCGCTTTAGCGCAATGTCTTTTATGCTATTAAATACAGCCTCTAAATCAGTACGCCAAATATTACGGCCATTTACTACGCCTAATGATAAAACTTGATCTGTACTTAATAATATATCTAGTTTTGCAACATCAACATTTGTTGCAACACAATCAAAATGTACGCCATCAACAGGGTAACCTGCAATATCATCAAAGTAGGCAGTGACTGAGTCAAAATAACTAGCAAGTAACAACTTCACGCCTTGACCTGCAAGTGCACGAAAGCTTGTTTTTAATGCCTCTTGATAATCTTCAGTCAGCTCTAAACCTAATATAGGCTCATCAACCTGTACCCATTCAATCCCTTGCTGCGCTAATTTAGCGAACACGTTTTGATAAACAGCTAATAGTTTTTCAAGTAAGCTAAGTTTATCAAACTCCTCACCTGCACATTTTGCTAAGTAAAGATAAGTGACTGGGCCGACCAATACTACTTTTGCATTGTGCCCCAATGCTTGTGCTTGAGTAACTTGCTCGAATAACTCAGTGCAAGTTAGTTGAAACTGCTGATCATGAGTTAGCTCTGGAACTATGTAATGATAATTAGTATTAAACCACTTTGTCATTTCGCTTGCTGCACATGAACAACCGCTTGGTGCACGACCACGCCCAATACGAAATAATGTATCAAGATCAATGCTACCATCCGCTTTTTGATGACGCTTGGGCACTGCGCCAATCAATAAAGAGGTAGATAACACATGGTCATACCAAGCAAAGTCACCTACCGGTAATAAATCAATCCCAGCATCTGCTTGAAGAGCCCAATTTTCTGCCCGGATCGTCTTACCTTGATCAAGCAACTGCTCTTGGCTGATTTTACCAGCCCAGTATGATTCTACTGCAAATTTTAGTTCACGCTTTCTACCTATGCGAGGAAAACCTAAGTTATGTAATTGTGCCATGTTGAAATTCCCTTCCAGCTGTTTAGATAGCTAAAACCATAAACCTATACCTGACATCAAACAATTGATGCTTCCTCAGTTTCAACTTGAGGTAAATTCATGGAAATGATTTTTTGCAAACTCAAAAAACACAATGACATCGCTGTCAAATATGGTGCTATAGTAGATTTGTAAATTTCACGTAAAAAAACGGGGTTTATAGCCATCTAGACGTTGATGCATCTTAATTTAAGGCGTATTATGGCTGTAATCTGAGTTAAACTCACCTTTACCATGAGAATTATTAAAGATGATTGATGTAAAACACTTAAAGACCATCGCAACCTTGAAAGAAACCGGTTCTTTGGTAAATACTGCGCGCGAATTATTTTTGACTCAATCCGCTTTATCTCATCAAATCAAAGATTTAGAAAACAAGCTTGATTGCCAACTATTTGAACGTAAAACTCAACCGGTGCGCTTTACCCCACAAGGTATGCTATTACTTGAACTTGCCAGCGAAGTACTCCCGCGTGTTGAAGCAACCAAATGCCGTTTAAAAGAAAGTCTTAATCAACCAATTTCACAATTACGACTCAGTGTTGAATGCCATGCTTGTTTTCATTGGTTATTACCAACAATTAAAGAATTCAATAACTTTTGGCCTGATATCAAAGTTGATTATGAGCGCGGCTTTAGTTATGACGCTATTCCTGAGCTGCTCAGTGATGAATTAGATTTAGTACTCACTTCAGACATTCGTGAACCAGATAAACTTGAATACGCACATTTATTTGATTTTAAGCTTAAATTAATTGTTGCCCCAGATCATGAACTAGCGAAAAAAGCCTATGTAACGGCGCTTGATTTGAAAAACGAGACGATTATTTCATACCCTATTCCACGAGAGCGTCAGGATATCTTCAAACATTTTATTCAAAATGCACGTTTTGATGGCACCTTGAAAACCGTAGATCAGGGCTTGCTCATTTTTCAGCTTGTCAGTGCCGGAATGGGGGTTGCAGCATTACCGGATTGGTTAGTAACACCATATGAAAGCCAAGGACTCATTAAGTCGATTCCATTAGGCGCGCTGGGATTAACCCGTCCAATGTATTTAGCCATGAAAAAGAATATGAAAGATAACCCAGTGTATCGCCACTTTTTAAATACCTGTAAGTTAAATAACGGTCGATAAAATAGGTTTAACCCAGTAGCATACAGAAAACCCCTTTATGTGTGCTACTGTGATGTTTGAACTGAAAAAAATCCTCGGTGCAATGCTAATGCCATTGCCTCTGTTTGCTCTACTGTGCTTTGTTTGCTTATTAATCGCACTGCGTACCAAGAAAGTCAGCATATTTATTGGTTTAATCGCAATTACCAGTTTATTGCTGATCAGTACCCCTTTTATTGGTCAAAAAATAATTGCTCCAAATTCACAGTTAAAGTATGTTTTTGATACAAATAAACAGCCGATACTCGATAAAATAGTGGTACTTGGTTGTGATATAAATCCTAACCCAAAACTTAACGCCAATAGCCAACTTGGTAATTGTGCTAAAAGCCGCCTAATCGAAGGTATGCGCTTAGCATATGTGTACCCACAAGCTCAACTTATTGTTTCCGGTGGCGGTTACAATAAAGTGACCAACAGTAGTTTGATGCAACAAACCGCGATAAGCTTAGGTATTGATGCGCAGCGTATTAAACAAAATCCTGCGGCTATGGATACCGCCGATGAAGCACGGCTTTTAGCACCTACTCTAGTTGATTTTAAAGTTGCACTGGTAACTTCGGCAAGTCACATGGCACGAGCAAAAGATTTATTTAATAGCCAAGGCGTTGATGTTATTCCCGCCGCCACTGATTTTTACGATTTCTCAGCGTGGCCTCATCACAAACAATATATTCCAAGTGTTGAAGTATTAAAGGCAGTCACAAGTTATTGGCATGAAGTAATCGGTAGTGCGTGGATAAGTGTGCGCCGCTGGATTGATCCAGAAGCGCTTTAAGGTCTAACTCACTTAAAGTGAATTAGCTGGCAACTCAAACTGGGTTGTCTATATCAATGAAGGTTACATCAAAACCATGTTGCTCAGCCAATAACTCACCGAGCGCTTTTATGCCATAGCGTTCGGTGGCGTGATGGCCTGCGGCAAAAAAATCGATCTTTTGCTCACGCGAACTGTGAATGGTCTGCTCTGAAGCCTCGCCTGTTAAATAGGCATCAATCCCCTGGCTAGCAGCCAAATCAATATAACCTTGACCACCTCCAGTACACCAAGCGATGGTCTCAATTAGCTCATCACGTACTAGACTCACTAAAGGTTCACGAGCAAGCACTGTTAATATTTTTTGTGCAAATTGCTCACCACTCATTGGGATTTTTAAACGCCCTTTGACTGCGACACTATTTGCTACAGGCTCCAAACCATCGAGTATTTCTAAATCAAGTAGCTGTGCTAATTGCGCGTTATTACCGATTGATGGATGCACATCAAGAGGTAAATGATAGGCAAATAAATTGATATCATGATTAAGTAACGCAGCTATGCGACGCTTTTTCATACCGGTAATAGGTTGCGCTTCACCTTTCCAGAAATAACCATGATGAACTAATATTGTGTCTGCGCCATGCGCAATTGCAGCATCGATTAATGCTTGACTGGCAGTGACACCTGTAACAATTTTTTTTATCTGTTCACGTCCTTCGACTTGTAGCCCATTTGGGCAAAAGTCTTGAATAGAATCAGGTCTTAAAATGGTATTTAGTAATTGGTTAAATTCTCTGCGCTGCATTTTTTTATTCCAGATTAGCGTTAAATTTTGTGCAAATTTTGGCGTTTATAGGGCTAAAATGGAAGGAAAATCGCAAAAAATTGAAAAGTAAGTCAAAAATAGGTATAAATAAATATTCTCAATCTGTGTTTACAACGTATAGGGCCTCTGATGAGCAAACTAGACAAAACAGAAGTATTAAATGCCTTTGAAGCAGCATACCAAGCAGCCAATGGTAAGAAACCTGAAATCACCAGCAAACCTGGTTGGTACAGCATAGACGGCGGCAAAAACTTGCGCCTTGCAGAAGTTGCTGAATTAACAGAGCAGCTAACTTCAGGCGATACGTCTGCACAACCTGCAGCACCTGCTAAGAAAACTAAAACTAAATCAGCAGTGCCAGCTAAAGCAGCTGTTAAAAAAGCACCATTTACTATAACAACAGCTAATGAAGAAGGTTACACTGCCGAAGAGTTTTGGATTGTGTACCTAGCTAAAAAAGATCACGATTGCCGCTTACCTCGCGGTGTTGTGTAATAACTTTAGACTCGTAGCATAAAAAAACCGCTTTTAAGCGGTTTTTTTATGGCCAACAACGTTGAGTTTTGTATTCAACCACCCTGATATATACCCACAGATAACAATAAACACGGTACCAACAAGAACTGGCATAATCAAAAAGTCCCAACTTTGACCACTGACCATAATTAAAATAGGGTTGGCCCCTGCTGCAGGATGTATGGTGTTAGTCAACATCATTGCGGTCACAGCTAATCCAGTCGCAATAGCAATACTGATCGGATCCACGCCTATAAAACTAATAAAAGCCAAACCTATCACGGCAGTGATGAAATGCCCTACAATAACATTTTTTGCTTTTGCTAAAGGGCTTTTTGGTACACCAAACACCAGCACCGCAGTTGCGCCAAATGGTGCCATAAGCCATACACCATAATTCCCTAAACTTTCTAAATATGCTAATACCGAAAGTGTCAGTGCAGAAAAGATACCCGCGATAACGGCTTTGTAAAATACATCATTCATTAATATTACTTCCTTTAGAGGTAGACCGACTTGTCTACATTTAGATGATAGACAAGTCGGTCTACTTATGTCAAGCTTACTTTTTGACTAGGAGCAACCATGGATAAACGTACCCAGATAATTAATACCGCACTCAGTGCGTTCTATCAAAGAGGGATCCATGCGGTAGGCATTAATGAAATACTTAAAGAAGCAGGTGTTGCAAAAAAAACGCTTTATAATCATTTCGTCAGTAAAGATGAGTTGATCTGTGCGTGTTTAGAGCTCAGAGATCAGCGCTTTAATCAGTGGTTGTATGAACAATTAGAAAACTGCAATACCCCCTTCGAAGTGGCTAATGCACTTTTTAGCGCACTCTCCGCTTGGATAGATAATAAAGTCTCTGAGCTTGGACCTTTTAATGGCTGTTTTTTTATTAATACCGCAGCGGAGTTTCCACACAGCGAGCACCCTATCGCGATGCTTTGCAAAGCACACAAAGAATCAGTTTTACAATTATTGTTCGATAAACTCTCACACACAGAACAACTTAAAGGTCAGTTAGAAAAAACCATACAGTTAGCACAATTATTAATGACCTTAAAAGAAGGTATGATCTGTCAGGCTAGAGTGACGCACTCCAGTAATACACTATTGCAAGACCCAGTATTATTACGCCAACTTATAGCAAGTAGCATATAAAAAAAGCGGCTGTTCAGCCGCTTTTGATTGGTTATAACACTAATAATTACTTATCTTCAAAGTACAATTTGTCGCGTGCTTTTTTGCCAACTTCATTCATAGTCGCGGCATCAAATAACCGACCGTTGATCATCGTATAATCAACTTTATCTGTATCACGAATATTAGTCAGTGGATTACCATCAATCACCATTAGGTCAGCAAGTTTACCGACTTCCAATGAGCCGATATTCTGATCAAGGCCGATGTACTTGGCCGGATCAAGCGTCGCCGCACGAATAGCTTCCAGTGGACTCATACCACCTTGAGCAAACATCCAAATCTCCCAGTGCGCTGCAAGGCCTTCGCGCTGACCATGTGCACCTAGATTCACTAAAACACCTAAATCTTGTAGCTCTTTTGCTACCCGTGCATTGTTAAAGTGATTATAGTGGTGATCGGGTGCTTTAACACGGCGCATTGAACGTGGTAATAATTGGTTTTTTGGCACAAATTTACTTAAGCGCGGGTGATTCCACACATCAGTCTTATCATACCAATAGTTTTCTCCCCAGATGCCGCCATATGCCACACCAAGTGTTGGCGTGTAGCCTACATCACTTTGTGACCAAAGCTGCTTGATATCATCATAAATATTCGCCACGGGAATTGAGTGCTCAATGCCCGTATGACCATCAACCACCATCGTTAAATTATGCTGTAATAATGAACCACCTTCTGGCACCACCATCATTTCAAGCTCTCGGCCAGCTTCAATTACTTGTTGGCGTTGTTCACGTCGTGGTTGGTTGTATGATTTAACACTAAACGCGCCAACTTTCTTTAATCGCTCTAAGTGAAATTTAGCATCATCTAACGAATCAATGTGTGATGTATAACCTGGCATATTGGCACCATATAAAATAGTACCGGTTGAGAAAATACGTGGGCCTACAATAGTCCCCGCTTTTTGCATTTCGCTGGCTGTAAAAATCTCTGTTGTATCGTTTGATGGATCGTGAATTGTCGTGACGCCTAACGATAGGCCCGCTAAGTTTTTCCAATTTTGCTCAGGAATGATCTCATCGCTGCCTTGTGAACCATGCGCATGCGCATCAACAATTCCTGGCATAATTGTTTTGCCAGATACATCAATTACCTGTGCGCCTTTTGGAATGTTAATATCAACAGCTGTACCAACGGCTTTAATATGTTTACCATCGGTTAATAGTATACCATTTTCAATGACTTGCTCGCCTTTCATGGTAATAATACGTGCGCCCGTTAAAGCTATCATGCCTTTTGGTTCAGCCATTTTGCTACTAAAGCCAATGTTATCGCCACTTTTTACTTTAAAGTCAGCGTCATCCGCTTTATTGATATCAAATAAACCTGCCAAACTTGCATGATAAAGCTCTGGGCCTAGCGTCCAATACAGTTTATCGCTGCTGGCGCTCCAGCTGATATTCTCACCTGCACGAACAGATAACTGCTCAATCGGAAATTGGCTGTCTTTAGGACCAATATTAATGGTTTTACCACTTTGCACTAATGGCGTAACAAACACTTTAAAACGTTCAGCAAAAGCGAGGTACTTGCCATCAGGCGATACTCTAAACTCAGTAGCATGCTCTGACTCATAAAGCTTAGTGATTTTTTTCGAATCAAGTTCAACCACACTTAGCGTTGGCTTAGGCCATGGGCTCATCACAAAAACTCGATCATTAGCTGATGCAAACTGCGGCTGATAACCACTTTTAGAAATTAACTCAGCTTTCCCGCCTTTGCTACTCACTGCATAAATACCCGGATGCAGTGACCAATCAGGGTTTAAAATGCTGCCTCCTGAGGCTTTACGGTACACTACCGTTTTGCCATCAGGACTAAATGTTGGCTCAACATATTTACCTGGCTCTGTGGTAATATCATCACCGCGACCACTACGCGCAGAGACAACTCGAACAGCCCCCTGTTCGTTATCATCCCAGGTTACATAGACTATTTTTTTACCATCACGGGAAAACTGCGGGAACAACTCAAAGTGGTCATTTTGTTCAGTTAAACGCTTTATTTTTCCTGACTCTAAATCGCGTTTATAAATATGTCCTAGCGCTTCAAAAATTGCTGTTTCACCATCCGGCGAAATCTGTACATTACGCAACATTTTTACAGCAAATTCATCGCTATCAATATTTTGTGTAAAACGCACTGCTTGTTGAATTTTCTTACTGGTTTTAACTTCAAATGGTACGGTTTCTACATCGCCATCTTGCACATCAAGTTTATGAATAGTACCGCCAGCCCAAAATATCAGTTGGTTATTATCTGGTGTCCATGCAATAGTTGGATACACGCCATGAATAGCCCAAGTCTCTTGCATATCACGTTCAAGCTTGTCATATAGCTTAGTATGCTTACCGCTGGTTAAGTCATATAGGTAGAGGCTAGTTTGAAAATCATCTCGTTTAATATACGCAAGCTTCTTACCGTCTGGCGACGGGGTTGGTCTAATCGCGCCGCCCATACCATCAATAATCGTTTCTATCTCACCCGTTTCGCGATCATAGCGTTTGATTTTATAAATGCCAGCAACCGAATCTTTTGAATAATGAAAGGTTTTACCCGGTGTGGCATCATGTGAAAAGTACACATAACGGCCATCCGGTGAGAACATCGGCTCACCTAAATCTTTTTGATCATTCTCACGTTTAGTGAGTTGTACACCTTTGCCACCCGCTTTATGATAAAGCCATACTTCACCTGCGCCTAATGAACGGCTCGCTGTAAAATGCTTACGAGCAACAATATAGTCGCCGTCGGGACTCCATGCGGGGCTGTTCAATAAGCGAAACGTTTCATCGGTTACCGCCGTTTGATTTTCACCGTTTAAATCCATCAACCAGATATTATCACCGCCACCTTGATCAGAGGTAAACGCAATATGTTTACCATCAGGACTAAAACGCGGTTGCATTTGCCATGCGATATCAGAGGTCAGTTGAGTGGCAGTGCCACCAGCCATCGGCATAGTGTAAATATCGCCCAGCAAATCAAACACAATGGTTTTGCCATCAGGACTGACATCGATATTCATCCAAGTGCCTTGAGAGACACTAATATTAGCATCAACAAATTGCCCTTGTGGCGCATCCACTTGCCATTTTTTGTCATCATTATCTTGTGCCTGAGCCTGACCATATAGCGCCAGTGACACAGCTACAGCCATTGCTGTATGAAGCATTTGTTTCATCGCCTTCTCGCTTATTTTTATTGCGGTTTTCATCTTATAAACATGATTGCAACAAAAACGGCAGCAAGTTACCAGCGATATCTGATAAAGCGTCGTTATTTGGCGGTTAATGCCATTTTATTGGATCAAACTGATAATAGCCGACCAATAAACTGTATATTTCAGGATCATAATGGCGCAGCTCACTGGGCTTTTCGAGAAAAGTTTCGGTGATCACGGCAAAAAATTCGGCTTCATTAGTTGCACCATAACTATGAATAACATGCGGCATATTATACGCAACATGAGTTTTTAACTGATTATAAGCGCGGCTAAAAACACGCCCCCACTGTTTATAATCTGCCTCTTTAGCTAATATAGGCGTGCCTGTGGTTTTACCTGTTTCTTGATCAAGTTGGTGAGCAAATTCATGAAACACTAAATTATGTCCGTCACTGGGTAAACGATTCCCTTCAAGCACATCGTGCCAGCTTAGAACTAAAGTCCCTCCAGGCCATGACTCGCCTTGACGAACAGTATTATGATAGCTTACTAATCCGGCACTATCACGAGATGTCTGCGGCGCGTAATAGGCACTTGGGTACAGCAAAATTTCTTTCACATTTTGATAAAGTGGCCATGGTTTATTAAGCACCAACACACATGCATCCGCAGCAATTATTAACTTCATACTCTCGTTTAGAATTAAACCATCACAACCAATAAAGCGTTTTTCATTTAGAAACCAGACAATATGACGCTCTAATTTTTCCCGATCAGCATCCGTCATTTTTTGATAGATAGGCATATACCGTAACAATAATGTTTTTTGCTTTTCATCTAAACGATAATCTTGATACTTTTTTTGCCACAAGCGGTTTTGAATAACCGGCCAACGCCAATAAACAACTACAAACACAATCAGCGCAAATATTAATAATCCATTTACCATTACGAGGTCCTATCAACAGGTGTAGCTTATTAATATGTCCTGTGAGGATAAAATTCAATCATCTAGCCTAGCAACAGCTAAAAAACCGCCCATAACTATGTTAAAGGCGGTCAACTATATTATTACGTAAAATCAATTATATTAACGATATAAACGGTCCCATGCACAAGTACGGTAACCATTACGCTCAAAGTAGAAACGATTACAATTATCATCGTAGTTGCTATTGCCGACATCAATACGATGACCACTAATATATTGATTATGTAATGACACCTGCTGGCCGTTATACAACAAAGTAAAATGCACGTGAGGACCTGATGATTGTCCCCCTTCACATAGTGCTTGGTTATAATTGTTCGCATAACGACCGAGCCATGCACCTGGCTGCACAAAATCACCGCTACTATACTGCAGATTAGACATATGATAATAGTTGGTTGAATATCCACTCGAATGCGTTACGCGGATATTACATGACGAAAAACGTGTGATAGTACCGCCATGCGCCGCTTGAACATATGGTGTATTTGTGCCCCAACCACCAGAGCCATTATTAAAATCAAGCGATGAATATGGATAACCAGAGCCAGTATTAGAGTGAGCCCCACCGCTGTACCAATAATAACCTGATGACCATGGTAAGTTCATTGAAAAACTAGCCGCAGCAAACTGCTGATTGCTACTTTGTAGTGCACTTTTAGAGGATCTTTGTAACTGAGCGCGACTATCAGGGAATAGACGCTCAAACGTCGCTAAAAAGCCGGTCAGATCGCTCTTAGCGTAATTAACATTATCTTTGCTTAATACTTGTTTTTTAAGAACACTGACCAATGCTACTGTCGCTGCAGTACTGCTGTTGGTATTGACTCTATTGGTGATTTCCTCGCCCGCATACTTTGATGTTTCCGGGGTGGCTTGGCTATCTTGCCACTGTTTATATGCATAAAAACGTTGACTTAACATCATTACCACATCTTCTAGCTGGGCATCAAAACCGTGTTCGTCAGATAAACCTGCAAAAGCATTATTAATATCTGCGTCAGGATCAGAAAGTAAGCCACTTTGCAGCTCAATCAACGCTAAGATAACTTTAGGGTTGATACTTGTATAACCTGCCCAGTGCAAAACACGCTCTTTTTTATCTTCCAGTACAGGCGCATGCAGAGCAAAGAAATTATCCCAATCTTCACGCAACAAGTCATTATTGAACACAAACTGAGTATCGTCCACAGCCACCAAGGAGGTTAACTTAAGTGACTCAATGGACTGTGCAGTAAAGTTAAAATCATTATGCTTATGGCCTTGTGCAAACAACGCTGGCGACACACCTAAAACACCTGCTAAAGCTACATATATCATCTTACTTTTCATCTTTTGTTCCTTCTGTTCACATCAAAAAGGTCCCAAAGTGGGAACAAAAGGTATAGCATCAAATTCAACCAAATGTTAATAAAATGTTTTAATATATGTATTTGTATATATTATATACTCGAAAAGCAATGGCCTGTAGCGTGTTTATCTACCAAAAAAACATACACCCATATTGTCAACAAACCAAGCTTCTAGGCGATTTAAATATATAACCTCAAAATTGAATTTGGGATCATCTTAATTATCAATACACAAGTCCATCGTATAGCACTCTTTGTTAATGACACTTACGAGTTTATCTGACCCCAGAATAGTCAATATCTAATAACAGGAAATATATCTGTCGAATACATTATTAACTCAGTGAGCCCCCCCTTTTAAGGAAGATAAAAAAGGGGGAGAGTACAAAACTCCCCCCCGCAGAAACAGCTAACCTTTAAAGCACAGGTAAGGTGATTTTGCCTGTAACAATTTCAGAACTGCCTTTTACAGCATACTCATAACCAAAAGTAACATTATTTTTACTGCTTAATTGATTGTCATCAAGATTTTCTATTTGATAAGTATTATTTGATAACTTATACCACTGACGATCAGGAAGACTTGTGTAGAAATCAACAGAGTAGTCATCAATTAAAATAGTTTCATTAACAGCAACTGAAACTGTATTAATCTCGCTAATATTTATGTTGCCATCAGATACAATTGTGCTCTCAATTAGTGCAGGATTTACTTTTCCATTGGCTGTATAGCCTAGCAAATTAACTTTAAAATGACTTAAGGTTGCTATTGATGCTGGTAAGTAAAGACTACCATTGTTTGATTTACGCTTAAAACCAACATCTTCATTAGCTGTATTCTTAAGTACTATAGTTTTGCCGTCAGTTAATCCGTTATTATTATCCCAACGCAATTGATTGATATCAAAAGGAGATTGATCTGCAATACGAAATGAGCTTGCGGCTGAGATATTCACGACTTCACCTGTAGACTTCACACTGACTTTTTCAATGTTATACTCATAATGACCGCCGACAAGAGGAGCGGCTGGTGACAGAGTAACAAATGTATCGTTATATTTAAGCGATGAGGTAAAAGGAACAGAAACGTCATTAAACGAAATTTGCGTTACGCCTTGTGCAATAAAATCGTTTTCATCATCAGTACCTTTAACAACCGTTATTTGACGTTTCTTAATTAATGACGCAGCACTATCAACTAACTCAATAGGCGCTTCCATAAACATATAGAAGTTTTGAGATGTTTCATCTGCTATGGCACTAACAACTCGCGGCCTAGAGGAAAACGACGATACTCTTGGCTTTATTACTAGTGATAAAACACCATCGTCTAGTTCATAAAAACGATTTAAATTATTAAAGCTTGAGTTAGTAACTGACACCCCACCATTTGTAGCATAAAGATTTACTTCACCTGTATCATAGCGATTACCTGAACTATCTACGAAACTAGGTAAAAGTAGCTTCATCTTTGAACTACCATTATATTCAAAAATATACTCTTTACTATCAGCATCGAAAGTTGCTGGCGTTCCTTTAGTAAGATTTTTTAATGAAACAAAGTTCAAATTATCAAATGTATTACCAAGTTCATTAATTACTGAAACACGGACTTCAAACTTTGCGTTTTCAGCTGTTTTAGAAACATACAAAGTATTTCCGTTGGTTAACTCGCTTATATTAATTTGGCTAATACTGTCTGACTGATTGTTATAACTAAAATCATCAACAGCATCATTGTCAACATCAAGGTCCATTGATAGCAGATCAGTAAAACCGGCTACTTTAGCAATAGAGTACATACCAGTATCTGCATTATAGGTAGAACGAATAAAATGTTCATTACGATTCGAAAATTCATTGTACATATTAAATGCAGTGGAAATACTGTAACTAAATTCAAGCCCTGCTACAGGTGTATTTTCACCATTAAGCAGTACTTCAAACTGCACAGTTTCAGCACTTGAAACTTCTAAACTTCCCAATTGAGCTATACCGTAATTCGTTTTACCGTAAAAAGCACGCTCCTGAAAAGAACCATCAGCACTGGAGACAAGCAGAACAAAGTCAGAGTTTTTTGGAAGCTCATTTAATTCAAATAAACCGTTTGAAACAGCGACAGGCTCGCTCCAGTCATTACCAATTTTAATTGATACTTGGGCATTATTAACAGACTCACCTGTTAATAAGTGTTTAACTGATCCAGTTAAAGTTACACTTTTTAGCTCAGCTTGAGCATCAGTATTATTTTCAATAGCAGCTACGATATCGTCATTATTATCTTCAACTTCTAGGCAACCAGAAAGGAAAAAACTAGATGAAATAGCAAGTGCAATAGCAGATTTTCTTAACATTTAAACTCCATGTATTTATTATTTTTACCCAGATTAGGCTCATGTGAAGTATACCGAAGTACTTGCTTATAACGCAACAATACAATCCCAAATCAGGGGCTTAAGTATCTGAACATAAGATGAATTGTCTATTTATCCCCCACAACCAACTGGATTGTTTGTTTTTATAGCAATTAATGTATAAAATCGACTGTCCATTTAATATAGAAAATAACATTAGCAATAAGTAAAGTTAAAGTATTCATAGTAAGTAATTTAACTACGAAGGATAACAGTCAAAGAATTTTTTAATAACCTTTTCACTTCACATTTTAATCTTTATATTTTATTTATTTCGACTCGATTTCGGCCATTACTTTTTGCTTGATAAAGCGCTTGGTCAGCTTGCGCCAGTAACCTGTCATAGTCATTAACTGCCAATGAATCTGCGACTCCAAAACTAACCGTTACCGATAACCCGCTAGCTATGTTTGAAAAATCGTAGTTTGCAATTTGCACACGTAATTCTTCACATAATTGAGCGGCTTGTTGCGCGGTTTTATGAGGGAATAGTAATGTAAATTCTTCACCTCCCCAGCGAGCAACTTGACTATCATCACTCTCATTGAGCTCTCCTAGTATATGAGCAACTACGCAAATTACACGGTCGCCAACAATATGTGACCACCCGTCATTAATTCGCTTAAAATGGTCAATATCCATAATCGCAATAGCCAGAGGTGAATCATGTTGCTTAAAGTCAGCAAAATTATCCGCGAGCCAACAATCAAAGGCACGACGATTTGGCAAATCAGTTAGTTGATCATGGGTTGCTTGATGAGCAAAGGCATCTGTTTGTTGTTGTAGATCATTAGTTTGTTGCTCAACCCGCTTGATCAGCTCGATTTCTATTTTTTTATAATGATAAAGTCGGTATCTATAAAGCCCGTAGACCAATGCTAATAAACCGATAAAAACCATGATCTTAAAAGTAGTTTTTTGCCAGAAATATGACTGGATCACAAACGTTAAGGTTTTATCATTATCTTGCCATTGCCCATTAGGGTAGCCAGAACGTACTTTGAACGTGTACTTGCCCGGTGGTAAGTTAGTATATTCTGTAATACTGAGTTGATTACGGTTAACCCACACATTGTTATAGCCAGCCAATTGGGTCTGATAATTCAATCGATGGGGCATAATAAAACTTAAGCCCGCATAATGAAAAGAGAGCCGCGAAACACCCACCGGTAAAATGATTTCTTCATCTTGCTGCACTAAGGGGGTCATTTTGCCATCTACATACATGGCCTCAATAATTGTCGGTAATGTCTTCTTTGTAGCTTGCTTTAATCGTTCAGGGACGATAGTACTTGCCCCTTGCGCTGTAGCAATCCAAATACTGCCATCTTTATGCAACACCGCAGCAGGATTAGACCCGCCATTAGCCTGGGCGCTAAGCATGCCGTCTCCTTCATCATATAGCTGATACTGGATTGGCAACGCATTATTTTGTGCTAACTGGGCGAGTCGCTGTTTGACTTGCTGTTGATTAACTTGGATCACACCGCGATTACTAGATAACCAAAACGAATCTCCCTGTGCCACAACTTGAAACAACTTATCAACTGGCAAGCCTTGTTCACGCCCAAGAATACTCATCTCTCCGGTTGGGATATGACACCGGACAAGACCACGGTCTGTCGCCATCCAGATATATTCAGATTCAGCATAAAAACCAAAAGCATATTCAGCATCAAAATGGGCTGGAAATACTTTAGCCGTAAACTTTTCTAAACTTGGGCTAAAAAAAGCCACCCCAACGCCAGTTCCAATCCATACATTGCCATAATTGTCTTCGCTAAGGGCTATAATAAAATCACCAGGTAAACCATCTACACTTGAAAACTGCTTCAGTGATCCATCCACATCTATTCGTGTCAATCCTGCTGCGGTTCCTACCCATAAGCGCCCTGCACTATCAAATAATAACGCCCTGACCTCATTGCTGGCTAAGCCATTTTTACGATCTAGAACAGGATAAGCTTTACCATTGATAATCCTCATCAAACCTGAGGTATAAGTCCCTAGCCAAATATGTCCTTGCGCATCCTCAGCTAAACTTAAAACCGATAACGAATCATTCCCATAAGCAGCAGGGAATGTGTTTACTTTATTATCTTCAATACGGTTTAAACCTAGGCTGCCGCCTACCCATAAGCTACCATCTGAATGGGACAGCACGGTGCGAACATAGTCCCCTGTTAAACCGCGTTTTGTGGTCCAAGTTGAAAAAGCAGCTTCACGCAATCGGTACAAACCGCCATTTGTGCCAACCCAAATACTATTTTCACGATCTTGTAATAGCGATAAAATCCGATTGGCTGGTAAACCAGCGTCAGCATCAAGTTGTTCAAGTCCTAACGGGCTTAATCGAAACACCCCTTTATTGATCGTACCAAACCAAAGATCATCATGATCATCTTGTAAAATACTTGAGATAGCCTCATCTTTAAGCTGAGCATGAATACTGACAAAACGGTTGTTCACCTGCTTCCATGCGCCTTGTTCACTGCCTACAATGAGTTCACCTTGGCGGGTCAAATACAAGGTGTATATTGGACTTTGTGGTAAACCTGAATCGGGAGTAATTAATCGCGCTGTTTTATTATTAATTTGATACAAGCCTTTGCTGGTTGCAGCCCAAATCATACCGGCTTTGTCTTCTATTAGGCGATAAGCACTGAAGTTTTCTAAAATCGCCGTGTCCGGCGCACTATCAAACTCTCGATATACAACACCTTGGCCCTCAAGAGCTAACCAAGTTTCATCGGAAGGTGTTTTTAATACATGATTTACCATCGCAGTGGCATTAGGCTTAGCGTGCCATTGCCCTTGATATAAATGACTGATCCCACCTCGGGCACCCACGATATATAAACCGCCATCAGCTTGTGGGGCTAAACTACGTAAACCAGAATCTGGTAAACCAGTTATTTCCGTGCGTGTAAATAGTTTAAACTCACGGCCATTAAATCGGGCTAATCCTTCCCATGTGGCAATCCATATATAGCCATCATTTGTTTGCACCACACTATTGATACTATTGTGAGGCAAACCAGAACGGGTATTCCAAGTTTCGGCAAAGTAGTCATTAAGAGGTAAACGGGTTTGCTCAGCAGCAAAGCTGCTAAAAACAACAAAAAAGAAAAAGCAAAGACCTAAACGAATCATTATACTAAACGCCTTCGTAATTATGGCGAGCTAACAACTTAGCATTAACGCAAATTAAATAGATAATGATTTACTAGTAGTTAATTATCATTATATTTTTTGTATAGGAATTATACTAACATAGTCTGAGTTTTATTTTCATTAACTAAATAACACAATTCGTTTACGACTACGCTAAGCACACAGAGCGTCTATGCTTTGCTGCAGCTGGTCAATAAACTTCGCTACATGTAAACCATCCATCAATGCATGGTGCACATCTATTGAGATAGGCAATGTCCCCTTTTGCGCATCAAACTGTCCAAACACTAATTTAGGAATGCCGAAATGATTACCTTGTGTATGTGCGTGAGAGAAGCTTGTAAAGTTCAACCACGGTAAAACCGAAATATGGATCAAATCAGTCTGACCTTCGGTTTGCGCAAAAGCAGTTGAGAATAATGGCTGTTGCTTTGCAGCTAAGCTAACTTTATTTGCATGCACTTGAAAGTCGTTAAACGTAGCTTGTTGTGAAAAATAGCTAAACCTAAAGGTATCATCATCAGCAAGCTCTACAACACTGGCACGTTGAGCAGCTAGTTGCCAAGGTACACCGTCAATGATCCTCAGTAACATTGGTTGATAAGCATTGCTTGCCTGCAATGTCGCATAGATATAGGCATGAAAAAAAGAGCATTGCTGTGATTTACAATACTGATACAGCGCCCCCATATCTAATTGTACACATACATTAAAATAAGGTTGCGTAAACTCTTTAAACAGTGAGAAATGTTGTTGGCGTGGCCATGTGGCTAAATCGATGGGCGTCATATCTTTAGAAAACTATACAAGTCAGGATGACCGTATCGTGAGGGATTTACTGAATAATGTAAAGGCGTGCAATTGCACGCCTAAACGCGTTTATTATAAACCGTTTTCGATTATCTCTTGTGCGAGTTCGTCTGCGATCAAATGCGTTGATTTTTGCTCTTTCTCACTTCGCGAAAAAATTTCAGTTAAGGTTTTGAAAATCCCCTCAACATGTTTATTTGATGCCTCAGCACTGTAACCTTCTGGCGCTGTTTCATAATAAACATTAATAATACCACCTGCGTTAATCACATAATCTGGTGCGTATAAAATACCTTTTTCACGAATGATCTCACCGTGGCGAGACTCGGCTAATTGGTTATTTGCACAACCAGCAATAATTGTCGCTTTAATGCGTGGAATAGTCGCATCATTTACTGTTGCACCAAGTGCACACGGTGCATATACATCGACATCAAGGTCGTATATTTCATCAATGCCTACAGCAGTCGCAGTAAAATCATTCACGACTCGATCAATTGCCACTTGGTTGATATCAGTTACAAACAAGGTCGCACCCGCGTCATGCAAATGTTTACATAAGCCATAAGCAACAGCGCCTAAGCCTTGTACTGCCACTTTAATGCCACTCAAGTCTTGGTGACCACGTTGATGTTGTAACGCCGCTTTAATTCCTAAAAATGTGCCATACGCTGTAAATGGTGATGGGTTACCACTTTTACCTTCAAGGCCTAATACATAGTTAGTTTCTTTATTCATAATAGCCACATCATCACAGGTGATGTTTACATCTTCAGCAGAATAGTAACTACCATTTAAGCGCTCTAATTGGCGACCAAATGCACGGAATAACTGTTCAGACTTAATTTCTTTGGCATTACCAATGATCACAGATTTACCACCACCAAATGGTAAACGTGCTACCGCATTTTTGTAGGTCATACCCTTTGATAAACGAAGCGCATCGACAACAGCGTCGTCATCACTTGCGTAATCCCACATTCTGCAACCACCAACAGCAGGACCTAAATTAGTATTATGAACGGCAATAATTGCACGAAGGCCTGATTCTTTATCTGAACAAAAAACCACTTGTTCGTGGTTATCAAAATCAACTCGATTGAACACAGCCACTTTATCTTACTCCGAAATTTGTAACCCGTGAGAGGGTATGCACGCTGAAATTGCCGAGACTCTACCACTTCATATTACAGCTTGCCACTATATGAGATGATAAAACCTATCAATATCAGGCGCTGTAATAAATAAGCTAATTTATCGCAATTTTAAACATTTTAAATTCAAAAAAAGTTACTTTTTAGAATAGCTAATTAACTTAACTAAAAATATAGCATGATAACGTTTACGTGAACGTCAATTTGAATATTATTGTAAAGTTTAAATTACAAGGCAATAAACAGCAACAAGAGAGTAATGATGGGTGTTTGCGGGAGATTAGGTGGTTTACATCCAACTGGTCAGAGCTGATAAGCGGTATCTGAGAAGACTCAAATACCGCATAATAAAGCGAATACTTATTTTAACTTAGCGTCTAACTCTGCAATTTTAGCTTTCCAAATTGCTGGGCCTTGGGTATGCGCATTTGCGCCTTCACTATCCACTGCGACAGTGACTGGCATATCTTCTACTTCAAATTCATAGATAGCTTCCATACCTAAATCTTCAAATGCCACTACACGGGCTTTTTTGATTGCTTTAGATACTAAGTAAGCTGCTCCACCTACGGCCATCAAATACACAGATTTATTGTTTTTGATAGACTCAACTGTTGCAGGGCCACGTTCCGCTTTACCAATCATGCCAATTATGCCAGTTTTTTCTAGCATCATGTCAGTGAATTTATCCATCCGAGTTGCTGTTGTAGGACCTGCAGGGCCCACTGCTTCATCACGTACCGCGTCAACTGGGCCAACGTAGTAAATAAACTTATTGTCAAAATCAACACCTGCTGGTAACCCTTCACCAGAATTGATCATATCTTGCAGACGTTTATGCGCTGCATCACGACCAGTTAATATAGTCCCTGACAGTAATACTGTTTCGCCCATTTTCCATTCATGCGTATCTTCTTTAGTTAGCGTATTTAAGTCAACACGACGCGTACCCTCACCCACTTCAAATGTGACTTCTGGCCAATCTTCAAGTTTTGGCGCTTTTAAGTTTGCAGGACCTGAACCATCTAATGTGAAATGTACATGGCGAGTCGCCGCACAATTTGGGATCATAACCACAGGTTTTGAGGCCGCATGAGTCGGTGCGGTTTTTATTTTCACATCAACCACTGTTGTTAAACCGCCAAGGCCTTGTGCGCCAATACCGAGCTTATTTGCGCGCTCAAATATTTCTAAACGAAGTTTCTCTTCGGTGGTTTCTGCGCCACGTTCCATAAGCTCATGGATATCAACTGGATCCATAAGTGATTCTTTTGCCATTACTGCGGCTTTTTCTGCCGTTCCACCAATACCTATACCTAGCATGCCTGGTGGACACCAACCAGCGCCCATGGTCGGCAAGGTCTTTTCGACCCATTCAGCCACATCATCAGATGGATTTAGCATCACCATTTTACTTTTATTTTCAGAGCCGCCGCCTTTTGCTGCCACCATAACTTCAACATTGCCGCCTGCCACTAAATCAATGTGCACGACCGAAGGCGTATTATCTTTGGTGTTTTTACGGCTACCTGCAGGATCTGCAACAATAGATGCACGCAATGGATTATCTGGATTCAAATAAGCACGACGCGTCCCTTCGTCAACCATTTGCTGTACGGTTAAATCTGTTTTGTCCCACTTAACATCCATACCTACTTTCACAAAACAGGTAATAATACCTGTGTCTTGGCACAAAGGACGTTTGCCTTCTGCCGACATCCGCGAGTTAATTAAAATCTGCGCAATGGCATCTTTTGCCGCTTTACTTTGTTCTTTGTTATAGGCTTTTTCGAGCGCTTGAACAAAATCAAGTGGATGATAAAACGAAATATACTGCAATGCATCTTCAATGCTATCAATAAAGTCTTGCTGACGAATTGTACTCATAGGGGTTCCTTAAATTACCTTTACGTGAGAACACGTAAACTAGGCCAAACCAGTGACGGTGGTTTGTACAGCGCTTAGGCAACGTCACTAAACGCTGCCAAAAAATTATAACTTATGATACCCTCCTAGCCCGTTTCGAGCCAGTTCTTCAGGGTAAAAAAATAGATGATAAAGCAACAAAAAACCTGTATTCAATTAGACATTTCGCTCAACTGCCTAGAGGTTTTCGCCTATTTTGCCCATTTACCTTATGCCGTGCTGCTGGATTCAGCCAACAGCGACCATATAAATAGTCGTTACGATCTGATTGCTATTGCACCAAAAATGCGCCTCGAAGTTAAAAATAACCACACGTTTATTGATGACAAGGCAACTGAACAAGATTGTTTTAGCATTATTAAAGCACAGCTAAATACTCTAGATAGCAGTAAAACTCAGCCTAACCTACCTTTTAGTGGCGGCTGGCTCGGGTATTTTGGTTACGACCTTGGCCGAGTCATTGAAAAACTTCCCAGCCAAGCTATCGATGATATCGATATGCCACAACTAGCTATTGGTCTCTATCTGGATGCACTTATCTATGATAAAAAGCTGCACAGTTGGTTTTATGTCGCACAGCCTGATGTTGATAGATCAGCAATGTATCTACAGGAGTTAGCTCACGCCTCTCCAATTACCTCGCCATTTGAAATCACCCGAGGCTGGTCATCAAATATGAGCCGCGCACAATACAGCGCTAAGTTTGCAAGAATTCAGGGATATTTAAAAAGTGGCGATTGTTATCAAATAAACTTAGCACAGCGTTTTACAGCGCAGTATCAAGGCTCACCGTGGCATGCTTATTGTACTTTGCGCGAAGCTAACAAAGCACCATTTTCAAGTTTTATTAATCATCCTGATGGCGCTATTTTATCTATTTCTCCTGAGCGCTTTATTGCCATTAATGATAATCAGGTTGAAACCAAGCCAATCAAAGGAACGCTGCCACGGTGTCTTGATAAAAAAGAAGATGCGTTACAAGCAACTCGATTACAAAATTCAGCGAAAGATCGCGCTGAGAATGTGATGATTGTTGATTTACTGCGCAACGACTTAGGTAAAGTTGCCAAACCTGGTACCGTGCAAGTCCCGTCACTCTTTGCGATTGAAAGTTTTCCTGCAGTACACCACTTAGTCAGTACCGTGACAGCAAAGTTAGCTGACGATAAAACTGCGGTTGATCAGTTGTATGCTGCTTTTCCGGGAGGGTCAATAACCGGTGCACCCAAAATTCGTGCGATGGAAATCATTGAAGAATTAGAACCGCATCGGCGCAGTATTTACTGTGGTTCAATCGGTTATTTAAGCGCTTGTGGCAATATGGATACCAGTATTACCATCCGAACTTTAGTGTGTCACAAACAACATATTTATTGTTGGGCTGGCGGCGGCATTGTTGCTGATTCACAAGTGGATTTGGAATACCAAGAAACTTACGATAAAGTAAATAAAATCTTACCTTTATTGAAGTAACCTGTGTGAATAGCAAACAGCTTATGGCTCGTTTTCAGCTAACTGCGCCTGCCAATGAGTATATACAGCCAGCTGATAAGAGACATTTTAAACAACGTCCCCAACGAGCCAGTGCCGTTATGTTACCACTGATTGATATAGATAACAGCGCGCACATATTACTATGCAAACGCCCAATGTTCTTAAATCACCATCCTGGGGAAATTTGCTTACCAGGTGGTAAGCATGAGTTGAGCGATGCAAACTTACGCCATACTGCACTGCGTGAACTTAGTGAAGAGCTAAATATCGCCCCATCAAATGTCACTGTCATCGGTCAATTAGGCGATTACTCAACTCTTACCGGCTTTACGATTACACCGTTCGTTGGTGTATTAGCCCCAGATACACATTGGCATGCAGACCAAAATGAAGTGGCCGCCAGTTTTTTGCTGCCCGTCAGCGCACTCGCTGATGTAAACAATTGGCAACCCTTACCTTTTCATCGCTTTGGCAAAACGATTACTTTACAAGGTTTTTCAACTCCTTACGGACTACTTTGGGGAGCTACTGCTAGCATTATTAAAAACTTTACAAAACAGCTTGCCATACCAGTATAAATCTCAATTGCAAAGGGTTACAAGGGTACAATTACGCGTTATTATGTGCGACCGTTCAAAGGCAGCAATCGTGCTGAGTAAAAGTAGAGTAAAGTTATTATGATCAGTGCATTCGATATGTTTAGTATTGGCATTGGCCCGTCATCATCACACACCGTCGGCCCAATGCGCGCATCGCGTTTATTTGTTAACGAACTACAACAACAAAACTTGTTAACCGATGTCACCAGCATTAAAGTTGAGCTATATGGCTCATTGGGACAAACAGGTATCGGCCATGGTTCAGGCAAAGCAGTTATCCTCGGACTTGCGGGTTATGATCCGGAAACCATTGATGCCGATTTAGTAGACGATATTCTCGCTAAAATTGAAAATGAACAAGTGATCCACTTAAATCAAGTGCATCAAGCAAAGTTTCCAAAACAAGGAGCGATTGTATTCCACCGTCGTAAAACTTTGCCAAAACACTCAAATGCAATGGAGATCATTGCTTTTAAAGGCGACGAAAAACTCCATAGTAAAGTTTACTATTCAATTGGTGGCGGTTTTATTGTTACCGATGAAGAATTTGAAAACGAAAAACAAGCTGCGCTCACTGTCCGTGAAGAAAATCCAGCCCCCTTTCCATTTGGCAGTGCCAAAGAATTATTAGAAATGTGTAAGGAGTCAGGCTATAGCGTATCAAGCTTGATGATGAAAAATGAAAAAACCTTACGCACAGAAGATGAAATAAAAGATGAACTATTCAATATTTGGCAAGTAATGAAAGCCTGTATTGAACGCGGTATGCGCACCGAAGGAATTTTACCTGGTGGTTTGAAAGTTAAACGTCGCGCCCCTAGCCTGTACTTAAAGCTCAATATTGAAGTCAGCAATGACCCCCTACGCGCAATGGACTGGGTGGATTTGTTTGCCCTTGCTGTTAATGAAGAAAACGCTGCAGGTGGCCGTGTAGTTACAGCCCCAACTAATGGCGCAGCAGGTATTTTACCTGCGGTATTAATGTACTACCACACATTCATTAAAGAAATAGACCGCGATATTGCAACTCGTTATTTATTAACTGCCGCTGCAATTGGCATCCTGTATAAAAAGAATGCCTCAATTTCAGGTGCTGAAGTTGGTTGCCAAGGCGAAGTTGGCGTCGCATGTTCAATGGCTGCTGGTGCACTGACTGAAATTGTCGGTGGCAGTGTATTACAAGTAGAAAATGCCGCTGAAATTGGCATGGAGCATAACTTAGGGTTAACCTGCGACCCTGTCGGTGGATTAGTACAAGTGCCGTGTATTGAACGTAATGCGATGGGAGCTATCAAAGCAATTAATGCATCGCGTTTGGCTATTCGTGGCAGTGGCGAGCAAAAAGTATCATTGGATAAAGTTATTAAAACCATGCTTGATACTGGTAACGATATGAAAACTAAATATAAAGAAACCGCTCGCGGTGGCTTAGCTGTAAATATAATTGAGTGTTAAGTTTTATAGTCATTAAAAAAGCCGCAATATGCGGCTTTTTTGTTTTCAAAAGATTAAAGTCACTTAACCGGTAACTCTATATCTTCAAACAGCTTATCTACGTCATCTTGATTACGTAGTAAACTCGCTCGCTCAACCCGCTCTTTGGTCAAATGTGGTGCAAAACGCTCTATAAAATCATACATATACGTACGTAAAAAGCTGCCTTTTCTAAAGCCAATTTTAGTGGTGCTGGCTTCAAATAAATGGCTTGCATCAATACACACTAAATCGGTATCTGCAATTTGATCAATCGCCATTGATGCTACAACACCCACACCTAAACCTAAGCGTACATAGGTTTTAATCACATCGGCGTCAGTTGCTGTAAATACAATGTGTGGTTCAAGTCCCTGCGCATTAAATGCTTTATCAAGTTCTGAACGGCCAGTAAAACCAAATACATAAGTAATAAGTGGATACTGGGCAATATCGGCAACGGTCAGCGACTCTGCTTTTTTAGCTAGTGGATGGTCTTTTGCCACCACAATACTGCGATTCCAGTGATAGCAAGGTAACATTACTAAATCAGAGTATAAATGCAGTGCTTCAGTGGCAATTGCAAAATCAGCATCGCCTCGAGCAGCAGCATCAGAAATTTGCTGCGGCGTACCTTGGTGCATGTGCAATGACACCGCAGGGTACTTTTTCATAAATCCTTGGATCACACTTGGCAGTGCATACCGTGCTTGGGTATGTGTGGTGGCAATATTTAACTTACCTTGATCAGGTAATGTATGCTCATTTGCAACCGCCTTAATACCCTCTACTTTAGAAAGGATCTCACGGGAAATATTAATTATTTCAGTGCCCGCGCTGGTAACGTGGGTTAAGTGTTTTCCACTTCGCCCAAAAATCTGCACGCCCAACTCATCTTCCAACATACGTACTTGCTTAGAAATACCTGGCTGTGAGGTAAACAAACTTTCAGCGGTTGCTGAAACATTAAGTTTATGATTTTGGACTTCGACGATGTATCTGAGTTGTTGTAATTTCATGGCTGCATTTTTTAGTGTAGTTATACTGCTTATTTATAAATGCTACATCGCGTCAAGCCAAGTTTTTTCTGATTAACAATAGAAAAAGGCTGTCTGGAATCGTATTTATAAGGTTATTTGCTTAGGCTAGCATAATCCCTCGTCTTGAGGTAGCCATCTTTTGAGCTGACGCGCAAAATGAAAAAATATCATACGCAGATAGTAATAAATGATGAGAAAGTGAATTCTTTTTTACATAAGCCGCGCAAAACTATCCCGTTAGCATATATTTAATGTAAGATTAAAATTATTAGCTTGTGAAATTTGAGACCTAAACCATGATCGTTTCTATTATTATTATGTTGATTGTTGCACTGATTGTCATTGCCCTCTGGGTCAGTGCGGTACAACAGCATAAAGAGAAACAAGAAACAGAACGCCGTAAAGACTTAACCAAACAAAAAAAAATCATTGAAGAATCAGAAGATGTTCTAGTAAATAGCGCCAACATACCTATGTCAGAACATATTTTACGTATTCTGCAACGGCGTATTCATGATGCGTTAGCAGCAATGGTGCAGCTATCTCCTAATTCAAAAGAGTTAAAGAATCGCTTAAAAGAAGCCAATGAACGTTTAGGGAACTCAATCGACACCGCTAACTCAGAAAACTTAGTGTTACCCGATAACGACAAGCAATTAATAGCACTTATTCAAGGTATCAAGAAAGTACGTGCAGTGCTTCGCTCAGAGCATGGTAAAGGAAAAGTAGACAGCCAAATTTTTATTGCTGAAGACAAGCGCTTAGAAAAGCTCCAATTACGAATTAATATTGAAAGCCAGATTAAACGAGGTATCTCAGCGCGCTCTGCGAATATGGTCGGTTCTGCACGCCAATACTTTGAAAAAGCGTACGCAACTGTATCAGCAGTAGCTTATAGCGACGATTATATAACTACAAAACGCCAAGAACTCGAAGGTTATTTAGAAGCAATAAGCACCGACCTTAAAGCCTCCAATGCAACTGCACTGAAGAAAAAAGCAGAGCAAGAACAAGATGATTTAGACGTGCTTTTTGCACCAAAGAAAAAGTGGTAAACCACTTTTTCTTTGTATTAACTTAGGATAAAAACGCAAATTTTATCACAAACATCGCTGTCAATATCCACACACTGATGCTTACTTGTTCTCGTTTACCACACAATACTTTAACAGCTGTATAAGAAATAAAGCCCAGTGCAATGCCATGAGCAATGGAGAATGTTAGCGGCGTCATCAGTAATACCACACTCACTGGAATGGCATCTGTCATATCATCCCAATTTACAAACTTGAGGTTTTGTAGCATTAGCACCGACACGTATAAAATAGCTCCCGCAGTTGCATAAGCTGGCACCATTTTCGCCAAAGGTGCAAAAAACATCATCAATAAAAAGCACATTCCTACAACCACAGCTGTAAGTCCTGTTCTGCCACCCACAGACACCCCTGCAACTGACTCTATATATGAGGTTGTGGTCGAAGTGCCCAATACTGAACCGGCAATGGTTGCGGCACTATCAGCACTTAATGCTCGTCCTAAACGTGGCATATTACCTTTTTCGTCCGCTAAGCCTGCTTTTTGAGTTACCGCAACTAAAGTGCCTGATGTATCAAATAAATCAACGAACAACAATGCAAAAATGACGCTAAGCATTGACAACTCAAATGCCGCTGAAAAATCAAGTTGCATAAAAGTAGGCGCAATTGAAGGTGGCATAGATATCACGCCTTGATACTCTACCAAACCCAGACTTAGCGCGATCACAGTTACTAATAAAATACTGATCAAAACACCGCTTTTAAAATCACGATAAAGTAGCGCTGCAATAACAAAAAAGCTAAAAATAGCCAACAATGGACCGGCAGCCGTTATATCACCCAGCTGCACTAATGTTGCAGGGCTGGCCACAATGATCCCGGCATTTTTAAGCGCAATTAACGCTAAGAACGCTCCAATTCCTGTTGCAATGGCTTGCTTTAACACCAATGGAATAGCATTAATTATCCACTCCCTGACTTTGAACAAACTCAGGAACAAGAAAATACAGCCCGACATAAACACAGCCCCTAATGCTGCTTGCCAGGTATAGCCCATACCTAATACAACACCATAAGTAAAGAAGGCATTAAGCCCCATACCAGGAGCCAAAGCTAACGGATAATTTGCCCAAAAGCCCATGATAAAGCAGCCAATAGCGGCAGCAATACAAGTTGCCACAAACGCAGCACCTTGATCCATACCAGCTTCAGCCAACATAGCAGGGTTGACAAACACAATATAAACCATAGTAATAAAGGTAGTGAGACCAGCAATACATTCGCGGCGCACAGTCGAGTTGTGGTCGCTAATTTTAAATAACGCGTCGAGCATAAGTGAGTTTCATTTTAGATGACAATAATTGCGTGATTTTATCATATATTTCAAGAATAACAGGACAATTAACCTGATATTAGACTAAACTGAGCAGGTAAATGACAACAATAATATGTGTGGCACTATGACAGATACCTCGCCAATCGGCTTAGATTTAGAACAACAGTTAGAAAACGTATTATCGTTTATCACCCAACCGAGCAAAGCCCCACACAGTGCGGTTAAAGCTGATACTCCTGATAACACTGTTAATAAAGCCCTGTATTATTTAAAAAATGATCAACCTCCTCTCGCAGCTAAATGGATGCGCTTAGCTGCAATGTCAGGTAATCAGCGAGCCCAATTTTATCTCGGATTATTTTTTATCAAAGGCCAAGGCGTACCTAGTAGTGTTTTTCATGGCGCAGTATGGCTAAGTTTAGCCAGTAGCCAAGGCTATGAGCCTGCAGCAACTGCCTTAACTGATTTACGTAAACATCTAGCCACCCGCCGCTTTAAAGATGCCCAGTGTTATGCTGCAACACTGTATGAGCAAATACACCAACAGCAGTTTGCTCACCTGATCCCCAACTCACCTTGAAAAGGGACTAATCTACCCTTTTCATTAAAATCAATTGCCGCCTCAATGTAACTAAGTAATATATTGTTTTATAAAATATTATTTTATTTTCTGCATATTTCCAAAGCTGATGGTATCAAATAAATATAAAAATCGTTCAAAAAGATAGCAAAAAACACTTGCACACAAACACTGTATAAACTACTGTATATGAGTACTGTATAAACAACCAGTGAGTGAAACTTATGTTACAGCCAATTACCATCAGAACAGTTAAAAGCTATCAACAAGATAATTTAAGCGCATCAGTAAATTTGATTCAGATAGAAGATGAGATATCTGCAACTTTTGAACTTCTAAAGGTGTTACACCATTACAATAATAAAAACGCATGGACGTTACTGATTGCACCGGATCACGTACCAAGTAAAGCTTTACTCGATTCATGTTCTATTGATACCAGTAAACTATTAGTGATCAGGCAAAAGCATCTGGTTAATTTAGAGTATGTACTAAATTCTGCACTACATAACGGTAACTTTGCAGCGGTGATCACCTGGACAGACATTGTGAGAGACAATCAAATAGCTAACCTGTCATTAAAGTTAGATCAAGCCAGTGCAAAACTATACTGTTTTACTAAAACCCAACAAGCTACAGAGATAGCATTAGCACAATAAGCTGTTAAAATGCCGTTTTTTAATAAAGCGTATTTTAATTATGACCTCACTCACTGACAGTCTTTGCTTATGTGGCAGCGAACAAAGCTATAGCGATTGCTGTGAAAAATTGCATTTAGGCAATATACAAGCAACAAGCCCAGAGCAACTAATGCGCTCTCGCTTTGTTGCTTATGCCTTAAAAAATGCTAAGTATATTTACCAAACTTATGCACAAGAAAAACAAGCAGCAAACCCACTCAGAGAAATTGCCGATTTTGCTAATAGTTGCCGCTTTATAAAATTAGCCGTGATCAGTGCAGATCAGCAAGAGTACACTGGTTGTGTTGAATTTTGTGTTAGCTATTTTTATCAAAACTTGTTTTGCCAACTGCATGAAAAATCAAGCTTCATAAAAGAAGATGGCCAGTGGCGTTATCTCGATGGTGAGATCTTCCCTGTTGCAGATATAAAAATTAGCCGCAATGATGAGTGCCCGTGTGGTAGTGGTAAAAAATATAAAAAATGCCACAGCGTGTAACACTTTCTTAGAGTATAGTTTTTACCGTAAGTATTTATAAATAATCATAAATTCAAAAAACTCGCAAGCCAACGTGGTCTGTCTAAGTGCGATTAACTCTTTGTTGCTTAACCTAAATTTTGGTTCATGTATTTTCTAACGCATTGATTTATAGCACTAATATTACTTTTACTCTCCAGCCAAAATTTTCAGGGAAAATAAGGCGAATTTACGCGTCAATAGCATGCCTATTACAAATAAATTCAACGCAGTTAACATTGAAAAATAGCCGCTGGAGATAGATTTATTATCCGAAGCTCAGATTACTTCCGCCAGTAGAATAACGCGGTAGCAGTAGCGAGCCCACTAGGTTAAAAACCTCTTGTCACGATTAAATCACTCCTAGATTAAACAAATTTTAATTCTGAAAGGTCAACATACTCTAGTACTTCACAACAACACCTATAAACAACTAACTCATCCATAAAGCATATCAATATTGCGTTAGAACCAGCCCCGTAACATGCAAATATCTAGTCATATCAAAAAACAATAAAGGAACAAATGTTAACTAAATTTCAAGTATCAAAAAACACTATAATAAAAACTAGAAAATAAATCGTTATTATTTTTATATTTTTT
>NZ_JACJDM010000189.1:0-438 GCF_014163545.1 Pseudoalteromonas sp. SR45-6 | reverse complement strand
AGCACGGTTTGGACAACAAAATCAAACAACACGCTTATGGGCTGAAACAGGCTCTAGGCCTCGCGCAACAAAACAACAGCAGTTTGAGTATGGATACTTATTTGGTGCAGTGTGCCCAAGTAATGGTAAAACAGAAGCGCTGATCAGCCCTATCGTCAATAAAGACGTCATGACGCAACACATGGAATTAATATCAAAAGCCACGGAGGTAGGACGTCATGCGGTCGTGATCGTTGATGGCGCTGGTTGGCATACTATTGATACTGTAAAACCATTCAATAATGTCACGCTAATAAAACTTCCGCCTTACTCCCCGGAGTTAAATCCAATAGAGCAAGTATGGAGTTGGATACGGCAACACTGTTTATCTAATCGTGTGTTTAGTGGTTATGAAGAAATAGTCGAACAGGTTTCGCAAGCGTGGAATAAATTCATTTC
>NZ_JACJDM010000188.1:0-443 GCF_014163545.1 Pseudoalteromonas sp. SR45-6 | reverse complement strand
GCTGATAGTTACGATCAAGCCTGTAATTTATGGACGTTATTAAATGAATATATGGATAAAAATAAACCTATCCCTTACGCAATGTTACCTTCAGTTCAATACTATCTAGATAAAGGGTGCAGCACAGTTTGGAAAGGTGATAAAATTGGCCCCTATATGGAAAATTACCCCCTCGATCCCGACATAAAAAATAACTATAAATATGTCTTTCATACGGATATTGATGGCGAAAAAGAATACCCGAGGGATGAGGTTAATTATGTTATTGCGCCCTTTAGTGATGACCCAGTATTATTAGAGAAAAACATAAAACGTGCATACGAGCTCAATATTTTACTTTTGTGATTAAAGTTATTTAAAAATAGATTTACAGGCCAAACGCTCTTTAACAATCAGAAAAGGAATTCAAACCTAGGTGGTGTATGCTGCCTAGGTTTATTAAA
>NZ_JACJDM010000187.1:0-444 GCF_014163545.1 Pseudoalteromonas sp. SR45-6 | reverse complement strand
TAATGGGCGTTTTGGAAGGTATGACAGGTGTTTAAGTGGCTTATTTGGAGAGGTAGCAGCTTACCTTTATTAATGCGTCCTGTTTTGCAGCTTTTCTATATTATGAACTAAGCAATACAGTTGCCGCAGTATGAAGTGAAAGCATTCACTTTCGTTTGACCGCGTAAGGTCAATTTATTCATGCCTTTGTTAACTGTAATATTCCGCTGTTTATTTAAAGGAAAGCAGGCTCTATACAGCCAAGTCGTTTGCCATTCCGTCAATAAAAAGCTGTCGTCGCCCGATTGGGCTGTCTATTTTGACCTTCATTTTGTCGATGTAGCTTAGCTTTTTACGCGATTCATCATTTTTAAACTGAACTTGCCGTCCTGTTTTTATAGGTGGCTTTCGCATACATTGCTGTTGCAGTGGGCATACCTTGCAATCTTTTAAGTAACCGCAGAA
>NZ_JACJDM010000186.1:0-458 GCF_014163545.1 Pseudoalteromonas sp. SR45-6 | reverse complement strand
GAGCGATATAAAATAGAAATGTGTGGAAATAATTCCGCTAGGGTTATTTTATTTGGTCCCATAATAATCGGATTTACTTTGAGTTTAATCTTGTTGATCTGTTGCTTTGTGGCCACCTATTCCAATGAGCCATTTCAATGGTGGATACCTATACTCACTTTTTCTTGGAACTTGTTTTTTCTTAACTTATTACCAATAACAGATAGTTACATCCCTAAAAAGCAAATATATTTTGACAGAAAAAAACAGTTAGTCGGCTTTACCTATAAGATACCTGGTTGTGAAGAGCGTGATGAGCTGGGTAATTGTTGTTTTAAATGGGCTGATATTGCCTGCCACCTTGATATAGTGGCAACACGCCCGGGTGTAATGGGGTTTGTGCCTTTTATTAGTCATATTGATGAGGATAAATACCCTGAGACTAAAATAGCTGTTCAAGTGCCTGATAACTCAAATAA
>NZ_JACJDM010000185.1:0-483 GCF_014163545.1 Pseudoalteromonas sp. SR45-6 | reverse complement strand
TTGGAATAGGTGGCCACAAAGCAACAGATCAACAAGATTAAACTCAAAGTAAATCCGATTATTATGGGACCAAATAAAATAACCCTAGCGGAATTATTTCCACACATTTCTATTTTATATCGCTCTGGGTGTTTTTGAATTACTTTTTGCTTTTTTGTAGATAAATCATAAAAATAGCATAAGCCTTTAAATTTTTTCTTGAGGCTATTTAATCTTTCAGGGTAAAAAAAGCGATTATATCGCGTTTTTTTACTCATGATATCAACGGCTAGGTAGTCATTATTTTGCATTTAATATCCTTATTGTTTAATCAACCTTGACACTTTAAAGTGCCTCGTTTGAATTCCTTTTCTGATTGTTAACGTATCATGGACTCTGAAACTTAAGCCGTTTCACGGAAAGCCGATAAAAAGTTGAACTAGTAAACGCTTTACTTTATATTTCCACGTTAATTGCTCTATGCGCTCAGGCTCTGCTTTCCAA
>NZ_JACJDM010000184.1:0-494 GCF_014163545.1 Pseudoalteromonas sp. SR45-6 | reverse complement strand
AGATTTTCAGTGATGGTGATAGTACTACCAGCAGGTAAATCGGAGGTACCGCTGAGAGACACTAACTGTCCTAATAGGAAGGTGGGCACAAACGCAAGCTCTGGTGGAATTGTATCCACCACGCCGATGTCACTGGCGCTGGCTGTATTGCCTGCGTCGTCGGTGATACTGGCAGTCACTGTGTATGCACCATCAACCAGCGGTTGCGTGGCCTCGGCACTCCAATTACCACTGGCATTGGTTTGCACCGTTACTGTATGGCTGCCGTTAGCATCCGTAAAGGTAATCGCAATATCACTGCTGGCTAGATCCGATGTGCCTGTCACCACTGGCGTATTGTCGTTCGTCAATGCGGGTGCATCTATAGTGACGCTTGGCGCGGTTGTATCTATCACCCCAGTTTCGCTATCGGTGCCGGTATTGCCTGCGGAGTCTGTCACACTGACATTGACTGTGTACTCGCCTTCGATAATCGCATTACTGGCCTCCACGGA
>NZ_JACJDM010000183.1:0-503 GCF_014163545.1 Pseudoalteromonas sp. SR45-6 | reverse complement strand
ACACAGGATTTAAAGCAAAAAGAAAAGCTGGATAAAAGTGCAGATAAAATCACGGAGTTCTTAGCGACCCACGAGGAAAAAACGGGCAGCAAAGGCAAGCCCATTAAAAGTAATATTACCGACCCTGATAGCGCGAAAATGACCACGTCAAAAGGTACAATCCAAGGCTACAACGGGATAGCGATAAATGACGATAAACATCAAATTATACTGCAAGCACAGGCATGGGGTACAGTGGGCGAGCAGCAAACCTTACAGCCAGCGGTTAAGCAATTAAAACAACAGCTCACTAAGCTCAATACAAAAAAAGAAGCAGATAATCACACCATAAAGTTTACCGCAGACAGTGGGTTTAACAGCGAAGTGAATCTTGAGTTTATGGCGAAAAGTGGCTTTGATACTTACATTGCGGATAACCAATTTAGAAAACGAAATCCGCTGTTTAAAGAAAGTGAAACTTATGAGACAGAGCAAGAAAAGCGCCGACTAAAACGCAGTAAAGG
>NZ_JACJDM010000182.1:0-513 GCF_014163545.1 Pseudoalteromonas sp. SR45-6 | reverse complement strand
AACGCAGCACCGAATGCCTTAACGATTGCCACCCCGATTGAGGTTGATGGCCGGATCAATGCTGTAGAAGATGGCAGTGTATTGATCACCGGCTCTGGCGCAGAAGCCAATGCCAGTGTCAGTGTAACTATCAGCGATGGCGCGAATAACTTATCACGTACCGTGACGGCCGATGGCTCTGGGGCATGGACTATCAGTGGTAGTGAGTTTGATGTCAGCAGCTTTAACGATGGCACGCTCACCGTCAGCGCCACACAAAGTGATGCGGCGGGTAATACTTCCAGTGCAGCCAGCACCGCGGTGATTTTAGATAACGCAGCACCGAATGCCTTGACCATAACGACCCCGATTGAGGTTGATGGCCGGATCAATGCCGTAGAAGATGACAGTGTATTGATCACCGGCTCTGGGGCGGAAGCCAATGCCAGTGTCAGTGTGACTATCAGCGATGGTTCGAATAACCAATCGCGTACTGTGACGGCTGATGGCTCTGGGGCATGGACTATCAGTGGT
>NZ_JACJDM010000181.1:0-518 GCF_014163545.1 Pseudoalteromonas sp. SR45-6 | reverse complement strand
ACACAGGATTTAAAGCAAAAAGAAAAGCTGGATAAAAGTGCAGATAAAATCACGGAGTTCTTAGCGACCCACGAGGAAAAAACGGGCAGCAAAGGCAAGCCCATTAAAAGTAATATTACCGACCCCGATAGCGCGAAAATGACCACGTCAAAAGGTACAATCCAAGGCTACAACGGGATTGCGATAAATGACGATAAACATCAAATACTTGCTTTGGGTAAATAACGGCAAGCACAGGCATGGGGTTCAGTGGGCGAGCAGCAAACCCTGCAGCCAGCGGTTAAGCAATTAAAACAACAGTTAGATAAACTGAGCACAGATGAATCCTCAGATAAACACGCCATCAAATTCACCGCAGACAGTGGGTTTAACAGCGAAGCAAACCTTGAATACATGGCGAAAAGTGGCTTTGATACTTACATTGCGGATAACCAATTTAGAAAACGAAATCCGCTGTTTAAAGAAAGTGAAACTTATGAGACAGAGCAAGAAAAGCGCCGACTAAAACGCAGTAAAGG
>NZ_JACJDM010000180.1:0-527 GCF_014163545.1 Pseudoalteromonas sp. SR45-6 | reverse complement strand
AACGAAATTGGTAATCGCGTAAACAAAGCCCTCGATGAGTTTGAGCCACCGGCAAGCACGGGTGTAGTGGGCAAACCGAAGAAGACGGTAGCCAATGAATTAGAGCCACCGAAAGGGAATGATTTGAAGGAGGCTCAAAGTAAAAAACTTTCTAATTCAACCGACAAAATATACAGCTCAAATTTACTCAATAATCGCAAGATATATAAAAACGATCTTGACTTTACGTCAGAAATAGCACAAATGTTGATTCAAGTATTAAAGATAAAATTGAAGATGATAATAGCTTTAGGAATAACCCTTCGCTCCAATATTAGTATGAAAAATTTAAAAAAGAGTACTGGAAACTTAGAGCAAAAGATTTTGAGTAGGTAAATCTGTATGAATAAATATAGTGAGTTAATCCCCCTGTGTCAGGATAGTTGTCGCCTCTAACTTTTAATAGAGGCAGATAAAAATGAGACGTCGATTTACACAAGAATTTAAAGTTCAAGCGGTTGAAAAAGCATTATCTCAATGTGATGATG
>NZ_JACJDM010000017.1:0-71484 GCF_014163545.1 Pseudoalteromonas sp. SR45-6 | reverse complement strand
ATTATATTTATTTTTTATCAGAAGGTCTTGGGGCGTCGCAAAATTACTGGATTAACTTATCGGACCCCAGTAAGCGCATTATATCACCAAGAAAAGCAGATACTTATTTTTTCTCAGATAAAAAATAAAGTGTTAAGTCCCGCATCAAGAGATTCGACAGAGCTGATGGGGAACGGTCGTCCATATCCTGATTATTACTTTATAGAATTGGACTTAATTACTAAGCAAGAAAGAGAAATATTGCTTAAAGAAAGTAATATTTGGGGCATGGGAACTATATATATTTTTGACGTGTTTAATATCAAGGATGAACAATGACAGAGCAATTTAATACAGGAATATGTAGCTTCCCTAAAGCATATTTACTCACGGGTTATGTGAATGAAGGTAAGCCAATTAGTAAGCTCACCCCGCTGTTTAACCGTGTGGTGGTGGCTGATAGCGATGGAGCTGCACCAATACTATTAAGCAGTGATGAAGGCGCGGTGCTTGAGGCTGTTGATGACAAGCAGTTAACAACCCGGACACCGTTTCATGCCCAAAAAACTACCCCGTTCATGCTTCGCATTGCTGCCTCTACGACCAATTTACACCGTACAATCAAGGACTATTGATGTCATTAATCTCAGTAAAAAACTCACTTCTAACGCCACTGTTAACTAAGTCATTTTCACGCCGTGCAGTAATAATGTTACTAAGTGTCGCTACATTGCTATTAACTGGCTGTGGTGATGAGCCTAATCCACCTGCTAAACAAGTTGTTGAAGAGCAACCCAGCCGATTTAGTAAAGATAAAATGGCGTATCGCCATACGTACCACCCTGAGTGGCCAAAAGAGGTACGTAATGAGGTGTATGGCGATAAAGAAACGTTTTCAACCCCGCGTATTTTATTTAAAGCCGACATAGAGTGGACGGGGCAAACTACATTATTTTCTGCGCGCATGGATCTCTCTGATAGGCGCCGGATTATTCCCGAAACTGCATTTGAAGATAAATGGATGGTTGGGCTACATAAACCTGAGCGCTCGCCAGATAACCGCTACATTGCTTTATCTATGGATACAACAGAGCACGGCTTTACCCGTGAGCTTTGGGATACTAAAACCCAACAGTTTATTTTTATGAGTAAAGGCTATGGCTACGCCCATTTTAATTGGACTAAAGACAGTGAAAATGTGATTTTTTACGCCAGTGGTAAGCATTATAACTACCATGTGCCCACTAAAACACTTACTGAGCGGCCAATTATTTACTCTAATGGCTTGTATTTATTGCCAGATGGCAAAACCTTTTTAGCACATAAAAAAAATGAGTATTGGTTACATGACTTTAATGGCGACGTGATAGAGAAGGTTGATTTAGGTTTTAACAATCACCTTTCTATGCGTAGTTTTAAGGTATCACCTTTTGGTGATTATATTTATTTTGTATCAGAAGGGCTTGGCTATCCAAAAAATTATTGGATTAATTTATCAGACCCCAGCAAGCGTATTATAAAGCCTGATAAAGCAGGGACGTTTTTTTTCTCAGATAAAAAAATAAAGTGTTAACTAGGAGGTTTAAAGATTCGACTGATTTAATGGGAAATGGTCAGGCTTATTTAGATTATTTTTTTTATGAATTCGATTTAAATACTCAGCAAACACGAGAAATACCGATTAAAGAAAGTAATATTTGGGGCTTGATGCGAGTATATATTTATGGCGTGTTTAATATCAAGGATGAACAATGACAGAGCAACTTAATACTGGGCAATCTAGCTTCCCTAAAGCATATTTATTGACGGGTTATGTGAATGAAGGTAAGCCAATTAGTAAGCTCACCCCGTTGTTTAACCGTGTGGTGGTGGCTGATAGCGATGGAGCTTCCCCAATACTGTTAAGTAGTGACGAAGGTGCGGTGCTAGAGGCTGTTGATGACAAGCAGTTAACAACACGAAACCCGTTTCATGCCCATAAAACCCGACCTATTATTGTGCCGCCGGTTGATGCGATAAGCTTGTTAGCGGCAAGCCAAGGTGATAAGTGGTTTGATACGTTTAAAACTCAACTAGAAAGCTATAAGGGTAAAACCAATACTCTTAGCTACAAAAAAATTGCAGTTGCAGATTTAAAGCGCCCTGATATTAATAGTAAAGATAAAACCTACAGCGATTGGTATAACGACCACATTATTAAGAGCAAGGTAACCCATATTTATGGTTATGTTATACCCAAAACACGGGCGCTGTTGCTCAGTGTAAACCGCTCTATTCCGTTAGCAGCTGACGATGGTAATGTTGAAATAGTAAAAGGCACTGAAACGCCAATTAAAGGTTTTTTTAATATAGCAGAGGCCAAACGAGAAGAAAGTAAAGTTTACACCGCTGTAATTAATAATAATGATCAAAAGCTGAGAACGCAAAAGTGGGACATGCAAAATAAATCAGTAATATCTGAGCTGAATAATCTATTAACGTTGAGCGATAGCGAATATCAAGCCAGATTAATGCAACAATGCTATGACGATGATAAAAAGCTTTACTATTGTCTTGACAGCCATTGTGCAAAAATAAATCGGAAAAACGATTGCTAGAACAGTTGAGAAGAGTGTGCGACTATCATTAATGGGTAAACCTAGTAGGAACAACAATGGTTTAATGTTATGCCGTAGTATAGTGGCTGGTTGTTGCTCTACTACAAAGTTTAAGTGAAAGTATAAACATATCTTAATTTACCAAGGAGGGAAAAATGCTTTTTTTGAAAAGATACACAACAGTCATTGTTGCCTTAAGTGCGCTACTATCGCAAAATTCGCTCGGGGCGGCTAGTATTAAAGCTTCGCCGCTGGTGCCAATCCAAGTTAACCAATTGAATAAAGTAATAATTACCAGCAGTGATTATGAATACGTTTACAAAGTTAATGCCAGTAACCCTAATTATGGCCAAGCGCAATTGATTTTTAGAAACAAACAACATGACTGGCAGCAGATTAGGTCAATATCTAGTGTTTTCGATGGTAATGCTTATGTAAATATAAAATTTACCGACATACCTAAAAGTGGTGATTTTGATTTATTACAAGATCTTAGAAATGGGGAAGATCCTACTTACATTTTAAAAGGTGTAGCCTATAAAGATCTTTACAATCCGTATTCGGATGTGCCCGTAATGCCGTCCATAATACTGGAGTGATGTTTTTAATTATCCTATTTAAGCGCTTATTATGAACGTTGACCCATGATAATGGACCAACGTTTTATTGTGTTATAAATTACCAGATCTAAAATTATTAATAGTTACATCATTAATAAGAGTTCGTTGGTATAAGCTACTTTTTGTTCCTTTACTTACAGAGTAATGCCCTAAAGTTGGTATATTAACAAATAATAGGATCACTGAGTTATCTTCTAAAACGGGAAGTTTGCTTATATCAATTGAGTGGCTATAAATTCCTAAACGCTCATGGAGTGTAAAAAATTTTTGCGTTGATAAATCCAAATCTGCTATATCTATTTTTATATAATCAATATTTGGTTCTATATTTAGCTGACTTTGTTTTTTTTCAGTCGCGAGGTTTATATGCTGATAACCGTTATAATATTGCTCGGCCAGCTCTTTAATTTTGCTCACCCCAATACCATTCGCATACATATTAGCCAAATTAATTCTTGCGGAATTATGCCCTGTATAAGCTGCTTTTTCATACAGTTGGGCTGCAGTTTTTAAATCTTTATCTACCCCTTTCCCTAAGTGATATAAAACGGCTAAATTAAACTGAGATACTTGATCTTCTAAATAAGCAGATTTTTCATACCAGTGAGCGGCTGCTTTATTATCGTTATAGTGAGAGTGATATATCCACCCTAAACTGCGATATGCACGAATATCAGCTAACTCGGCTGCTTTTTTATACCAGTAAATCGCTTTGGTAATATCTTTATCCAACAATGAGCCAAATTGGTGCAACCAACCTAAAAAATAAGCCGCGTCTACAGACCCCGATTCAGCGAGTTTTTTGGCTAGGGCAATCGCGCTAGGGATGTTCTTTTCTCTATTTGAATTAATTGTATCTAACTGTAGCTCTACCAGTTTAAATGTAGGTTTTTTGGCTTCAATAAGGTTTTTTTTAACTTTTTGACCCCTACGATAGTATTCCATTGTTTTTTCTTGTGCGCTAATATCGCCGTGTTCAGCTGCATACTTTGTCCACATAAATATATCTTTAGGGTCGTTACTTTGTGCTAGTTTTTGTTGAGAAAATTTAAGAATGGCATTTTCTTCATCTATACCGCCATGTTCAACTGCTTGCTGATACCAAAATAAGGCGCGTTTTTGTTGGTTATCATTTTCATACATATTTGCTAATGCGATTTGGGCCGAAGGGTCATCTGCTATTGCTTTTAGAATAAGCGCTTCCTCTAGTTTAGCTTTTTCAGTTGTCAACTTTGGCTTGGCAAACAAGTCAAGTAATGGTTGTTTGATTTGCTGTGCTTCCATTTTAGGTGGGACTTGAGCTCGAGCTTCATGTTCGCACTCGCCTAAGCTAAAACAAATGACTAATATCGATACTATAATACGTTTCATTTGCTATCCTTTTGTAAATGGTTTTTACTCAAAGCATTAGTGTTGTGTTCTTTTTCTTGTTCTACACGTACACATTTCCCTTGTGGGGTGACCTTAACAAAAGTCATGTCACTTGTTGAATAGGTAATTTTTGTATTAATAGATAACGATAACCTCCCAGTATAAACACAGTTATTAGTGTAAATAGCTTTATCTTCTATATAATCAACATCTTGGTATATAATAGTTCCCTCACTGATTTCTCCATCTTGCCAGTTACCTTTAATAATACGCCTCGTGCTGTTAATACCTATATGTAACTTACCTACTCCATGAGCCACGCCATCTTTCCAGTGCCCTTCAAATATATTCGTTTTTCCGTAGCCATTAGGTTTGCCTTTGATCCACATACCATCATAGATAATGCCATGATGTGAAGTTAGTAATATCCCCTGACCATTGAATAGACCGTGGTCAAAGTGACCAATATAAAAACGTTGATATATATTTATAAATGACCCTTGTCCATGGGGGATATTGTTTTCAAGCTCCCCAATATAGTCGCCCAACACCTCACCGTAGCCATCGTCTATGATAACTCTAGATTTTGTATAACCATCACGTATATTATGTAATTTATAACCACGAAAGTATTGGCATGGGTATTCCTCTGAATTCTCTTGACAGACTCCTTCGCCATGCTTTGTATCGTTGTCCCAATCGCCATCATAAAAGTCACCATTTGCTAAGGTTAACTTGCCTTTACCCCACCTCATGTGGGATAGCCATTGGCCACTGTATTGATCACCATTTGCGTAGTTCATTACTCCATATCCATTGTAACGGGAGTATTCAAATTCTCCGTTATAGCTGTCTCCATTTTTGTTTTTATATGTGCCTTGACCAAATAGCCAGCCAGCACTGAATAGTCCACTGTAGATATTACCATTTTCATTTAATGTTCCTTGACCATTATAATAATCGACTCGCCACATGCCTTCGTAGCGAATGTTGCCTTTAGTTTGTGTACCTTTACCATGGCGCTTATCGGCTTTCCATTGTCCTTCATAATGAGTTTCGCCATTGGTTTGTGTGCCTTGACCGTGGCGCAGGCCCAATTGCCATTGCCCTTTATAAACGTCGTTACTATAATAGGTCTTGGTTAGCAAGCCTTGACCGTGAAATAAATCATTTTTGAAGTTACCTTTATAGATGTTTTTTTTAATGTAAGGTACCCAACTAAAAGTACCCGTACCGTTACGTATGCCGTTGTCGTCTAGCTCTCCCTCATAAGTAACTATTGCATTGTAGTAGTATTCACATGGAGTTGGTTTACGGTAGGTAAGGCAGAGGCCACGGCCATGTTTTTGTCCTTTGTTCCAGCTTCCATCAAAGCCGTTTCCGTCTTTATCAGTAAAACGTCCTTGACCGTGATGAAGGTAAGAAGAAAACTCTCCTTTATAGCGACTACCGTTTGTATAAATAACCTCGCCATTACCCTCAAATACACCCGCTTTCCAATTTCCTTTATAGTGAAGCGGTATCAGAGTATTGTTTTTTTCTTGATATTGCCAAAGGTGAGTGTAACGTTGATACATTTCCCCATAACCTTCTGCTTTTCCATCAACTTTTTCTCCAAAATAATAATTTTCATCGACTTTGCGGTCTCCGTAAATGTACCCTTTTGGTAAGTTTGAGAGTTTAGGTAAAAGGGAGGGCTTTTCTTGATTGTAGGCACTTGCTTTAAGTGGGCTTATTATTCTTAATTTGGTGGCGGAGGTTAAAATGTTTGTTGTTGTTTTTGTCGTTATATTATAAAAGGTTAACTGTTTATGCTCTTTGTCAGTGCCTATTAGTTGGCTATTAGCATGGTTAATATGCCACGGTGTAAAAAAGTTATTATCGAAGGTGCTGAGTATTTTTCCAGTTGTTATATTAAAGTAAAAAGACCTTTCTTTAGTGTGCAGTAGCCCATGTGTTTGTTCATTATTAAGATATAGTTCATTAAGTTTATCGTATCCATTTAGATATGGTTTGTTAAGTTTATCATACCCATCTAGATCAATTTTAAAGAGCCTTTTATCGTCCTTGTATTTACTCATATGAAACTTGTGAAAAGAGAGAGTTGAACCATCTTTTAAATAGACCGTATCACTATTTTCTTTTTTCTCTGTTACTGTTAGGTTGTTCAAGTCGACATATAAGTTTCGCGAGTGGTCGCCAAATTTAGACATGTAAACATTGAAGGTATTATCTTTCCAAATTATCAGTTGTGGTTGGCCTCTTACTGCTTCACCGATGATAAGGTGATCTCGAGTTAACAGATCATAAACAATGACTTCTTGGTACATAATTAGCGCTAAATAGCGGTTATTTGGTGAGCGAGAAAGGTATGTTATGTGCCCACCATTACCGCCAGGAGGGGTGTTGAATGAAAGTTCTTTCTCATCAAGCACCTGGCGAAGATCTGTTCCATCTATTTTGATGCTCCATATCGTTCTTTTTTCTTGCTGAGGTCCCTGCCACAAAAACTGGATACGCTCTTGATCAAATTGCGCAGCGTCGGTGATATCTTCTTTTAAAGCTATGGGTTGGGTTGCTTTAGATTCGTTTTTTTGTGTGTCAGGGTCAGGGTCAGTCTTTTCACAACCAAGCAAAGTGACAAAAATGAGGTATGTAATGATCTTAAAAGCAGTATGCTTTGGCATAAATAATCCTTTATAAAATGTTTCCGTGTCTTACATGACTATTGAAAATGCAAAAGTAATATCGTATTTTCGGTAAATATAATACACTATTCGGTTGTGTAAAAAAAAGGAACTTCTAATAAATTACGTTAAGGAATAACAGATGAAAAAAATATTTTTAAGTTTTGTATTACTGAGCCTTATCGCTTGGGCGAGCTATTTGTATTATAAAAAAAACAACAGTGGTTATTATGAGCGAGTTTTAGATGTAGAGATTATTCGAGGTGGTAAAAAAGTTACTCCTCGATTACAAGATTTTATGGATGATGAAAAAATAGCTAAAAGCTGCAGAACGCTTAGCCAAGGCATTGAACATAGTTATTTTTCTTTGATTAAATATGCGCTTGAAGGTGGGGTTGACCCTAATTGCAAAGAGAGTCGTGACAGCTTGCCTGTCTGTATGGAAACTCTTTTAAAAGATACCACTGACCTTACTTTAATGAACTACATGGCTAGTAATGGTTGTAACTACTCATATGAAAATGAAGTGGGTGAAAATGCTTTTCATATAATGTCTAGTTCTTTGAATTACAGAACATTGGCGTTATATATTGATAAGTTAGTAAGACTAGGCGTTGATATTAATCATCAGAATGTATTTGGCGACACACCCTTGATGTACTCTATCAATAATAGCGGGAACGCAAAACATACTGAGATATTTATAAAGTATGGTGCTGATTTAAATTATAAAAACATGGACCGCAGTACAGCATTAGGCATTGCTATTACAAATGATAATTCAAAAGTCATCGATCTTTTAAAATCTAAAGGCGCGCAGAGCTATATTAATGGTGAAGTTGTCAATAATGCCTTGCAATTAAAGATACAAAATAAGCGCGAGCAAGAGTTTTTAGAAAGGCAGAAAAAAAGGCAGGCTTCTTGGTCTAAATATATGGATTATTGGACAAATTTTATAAATGCTCACAACCTCGATTTAAGTTGTTCTTTTCGTTTAATGGGTGGGCCAAGGAATGGTCCTCAGGGGATAACGCTCAATGAACAAATGAATAATACGCTGAGTATGTCTACAGGAATGGATGCATTTGTTTTTGGAGGTTGCCCGGATTGGAAGTATTACCATTACCTCATTACTGGCAAGTCTGGGAGGATTTACTCTCAAGATAGTAATCTTATTTGGTATGAGCCAAATTCACCGATTGGTTCAGAAACATCTTCTTTTATAGTGTTACCATTTGATGATGAATTCCAAGGCTCCATCCAATGGTATGGCTCGCATAAAAAAGTAAATAACTTAAAAGTAGAAAAAGCGAGTTTAGAGCTTTTAAAAGAATATTCTCTTTATGTATATAAATAACACTTATTGAATGAGTGACAATTAGAGAGGCTGCTTTATGTCGGCTAGCCTTTTATTTCTAACATGACACTTCAAGTATCTGTGAGTAAAGCTGCAATTGATGCAATAAGTAAGTTGGCGTTGTTAATTGAGCATATCGGGATTGTATTATCGGCGAGTAGGTTGACATTAAAATAGAAAACTTATCTAAGCAGGATCGGCCATAAAGTAAAGTATATTATGGTTGCTTTAGGTTTGGTTTGAATTATATAACCTTAAAGTTGGTTTTATACGAAATTTATTTTCTTTTATTGTGGTTTTTCATTCCATTTAAAGGTGAGATTATGCTTGCATGCGCAGTTTTGAAGTGTTAAAAATAGGGCTCACTGAACACACACATTTAGTAAAGACGATGCAAAACACTCATTTAATTACATTAAAACTGAACCTCTTACTGCAAGCGCACGTGAGCGGGGATTAGTGTATTTGCATTAAGTAAACACAAAAAACCCCGCATATCGCGGGGTTTTTTTTATCTCGCATCCAGGGCAGCAGAGAATTAAGGGTAGATTATGCAAGAACAAGATAAAGTATGGATTTTCGACACCACTTTACGTGATGGTGAGCAAGCGCTTAAAGCGAGCCTGACTGAAGAAGATAAAATCCAGCTGGCGCATACTATTAGCCGCCTAAATGTGGATGTGATGGAAGTAGGTTTTCCGGTTTCGAGCCCTGCCGATTTTCGTTCAGTGCAACGTATAGCTACAGAAGTGAAAGGCCCTATTATTTGTGGTTTAGCACGCGCTGTTGCTAAAGATATTGAAGCCTGTGGCGAAGCACTTCGCACAGCACAACAAAGTCGAATTCATACTTTTATTGCTACCAGCCCTTTGCATTTAGAACACAAGCTACGTATGAGCTTAGATGATGCGACAGCCATGGCGGTTAAATCAATTAAGCTTGCCCGTAATTATACTGATGATGTGGAATTTTCATGCGAAGACGCAGGCCGTACACCGCATTGGGATTTATGCAAAATTGTTGAGCAGGCGATTAATGCTGGTGCATCAACCATCAACTTACCAGATACAGTTGGTTTTGTTACGCCAGACGAATATGCGGCGATGATCCGCCATTTAATGAATAACGTGCCAAATATTGATAAAGCGCGGTTAAGTGTACATTGCCATAACGACTTAGGTTTGGCCGTTGCCAACTCTGTTGCAGCGGTGCAAGCCGGTGCACGGCAAATCGAATGTACGATTAACGGCATTGGTGAGCGTGCGGGTAACTGTTCACTTGAAGAAGTGGCGATGATCATGAAGATGCGTAAAGACCATTTAAATGTGTATACCGATATTCGCAGTGAAGAGATTTACCGTGCTTCACGGCAAGTGGCGAAAATTTGTAATATGCCAGTGCAACCTAACAAAGCGATTGTTGGCGAGAATGCTTTTGCCCACAGTTCAGGTATTCATCAAGACGGTGTATTAAAAGCGCAAAATACCTATGAAATTATGTCACCAGAAAGCGTCGGCGTACCAAATAATCAATTAAATATGACCTCACGTTCGGGTCGTCATGTTATTGAGCACCGCCTTGAAGAATTAGGCTATCAAAAATCTGATTATGATATGGATAGCCTGTATGAAAGCTTCTTAACCCTTGCAGATCAAAAAGGCACAGTGTACGACTACGATCTAGAAGCGATGATTTATTTTAACCAAATCAGTGATAAAGACGACAAATACCAATTAGAGTTTGTTAACTCAACGTCTAACTCGCAATCAGTAGCAAGCTCAACGATTGGGATGACGATTAATGGTGAGTCTAAACAAGAAGCGGCTACCGGCAATGGCCCTGTAGAGGCGTCATTCTTAGCGATTGAACGTTTAACGGGTATGGCTGTTGAAATGATTGAATTTAATCTAGAGGCGACCGGTGAAGGTGCCAGCTCATTAGGTGAAGTAAATATAATAGCTAAATACGATGGCCGCCCTTATCACGGCGCGGGCATTGCAGCGGATGTGGTTGAGGCGTCAGTACGCGCCATGATCCGCGTTTATAACTTAATTTATCGCGCACAAAAAGTGTCTGATTTAAAACAACAAAGGAAAGCAGGATGAGTCAATCAAATTATAGCGTTGCAGTATTAGCAGGCGACGGTATCGGCCCAGAAGTAATGGCAGCAGCAGAGCAGGTATTGGATGCTGTGAGCAGTAAATTTGGTTTTACTTTAACTCGTCATCATCATGCCATTGGCGGCGCTGCGATTGATCAATTTGGTAAAGCGTTACCCGATCAAACCCTTGCAGCGTGTGAAAGTGCCGATGCAATTTTGTTTGGTTCAGTGGGCGGTCCAAAGTGGGAGCATCTTCCTGCCAATGAGCAACCAGAGCGCGCATCACTTTTGCCACTACGTAAACACTTTGGTTTGTTTTGTAACTTACGCCCAGCGCAACTATTACCAGCACTGAGCGCTGCATCGCCATTACGTGCCGATATAAGCGAAAAAGGCTTTGATATCTTATGCGTGCGTGAATTAACCGGCGGTATTTACTTTGGCGAAAAAGGCCGCAGTGGCGAAGGGGCTGAAGAAGTGGCGTTTGATACGCAAACTTATTCACGCAAAGAAATTGAACGCATTGCACGTTTTGCCTTTGAAGCAGCAAAATTACGTAATAACCATGTAACGTCGGTTGATAAAGCCAACGTATTAGCATCAAGTGTATTATGGCGCGAAGTAGTAACCGAAGTAAGCAAAGACTTCCCAGAAGTAAGCCTTGATTATATTTACGTTGATAACGCGGCAATGCAACTGGTTAAACAACCTAGCCAGTTTGATGTGTTACTGTGTGATAACTTATTTGGTGACATATTGTCAGATGAATGCGCGATGATCACCGGATCTATGGGCTTATTGCCATCGGCAAGTTTAAATCAGTCAGGCTTTGGTATGTATGAACCTGCTGGTGGTTCGGCACCTGATATTGCTGGCAAAGGGGTGGCAAACCCAATCGCACAAATTTTAAGTGCCGCGTTAATGCTACGTTATTCACTAGGGCAAGATGAAGCGGCGCGCAGCATTGAAAAAGCAGTAGCCGAAGCGGTCGAAGCAGGCGTAGGTACACCGGATATTTACCCAAATGCAGGTTATACAACGCAAGACGTTGCCGCAGCAATTGTCGCTCGTATATAAAACAGCACGTATTTAAACAATTATTCACTCGCTGCACCGTCACGCGGCGAGTCAAACAAATTAGGGGATCAGCAAGTGGCCCAAACGTTATACGATAAAATCTGGCAAGCACATGTAGTTGCTAGTATTAATGAGCAAACCGATTTACTTTATATTGACCGTCATTTAGTACACGAAGTGACATCGCCGCAAGCTTTTGCTGGCCTGCGAGAGAAAAACCGTAAAGTGCGTTGTCCTGAAAAAACCATCGCAACGATGGATCATAATGTATCGACCAAAAGTCGCTCATTAGATGCCGCCAGTGAAGTATCAAAAAACCAATTGATGGCGCTTGATGCCAACTGCAAAGAGTTTGGTATTGTACTTTACGATCTAGACTCAATTAACCAAGGCATAGTGCATGTAATGGGGCCTGAGCAAGGTATTACTTTACCTGGCACTACCATTGTTTGTGGTGATAGCCATACCTCTACTCACGGTGCATTTGGTGCACTGGCCCATGGTATTGGTACGTCTGAGGTTGAGCACGTACTCGCAACGCAAACACTACAACAGAAAAAAGCCAAGTCATTAAAAATTCAAATTAATGGTGTACTACGTCCAACGGTTACAGCCAAAGATTTGATCATGGCGGTGATTGGTAAGCTAGGTACCGCTGGTGGTACAGGTTATGTGGCAGAGTTTTGTGGTGAAGGCATTGCAGCACTGTCAATGGAAGCGCGTATGACATTGTGTAACATGAGTATTGAAATGGGCGCTAAAGCGGGTTTAATCGCTTCAGACCAAATCACTTATGATTACTTAAAAGGCCGCCCATTTGCTCCACAAGGCGATGATTTTGAAGCTGCAGTTGCCTACTGGGAAACCTTAAAAACTGACGAAGGTGCGCAGTTTGATTTAGAAGTTGAACTAGAAGCGAGTAGCATTCAGCCGCAAATTACTTGGGGCACTAGCCCTGAGCAAGTTATTGGTGTTGATGAATGCATTCCAGATCCAGATCAAGAGCCTGATTTAATTAAAGCTGATGCGATTCGCAGCGCGCTTAAATACATGGGTTTAACAGCCGGTGATAAGTTATCGTCAGCGAGCGTAGATACGGTATTTATTGGTTCATGTACCAATAGCCGAATTGAAGATTTACGCGCCGCCGCACAGATTGTTGAAGGTAAAAAAGTGGCTGCTGGTGTTGAGGCGTTAATCGTACCTGGCTCTGGCTTGGTGAAAAAACAGGCTGAAGATGAAGGCCTAGCTGATATTTTCAAAGCTGCTGGTTTTGAGTGGCGTGAACCGGGTTGCTCAATGTGCTTAGCGATGAACGATGACCGCTTAGGTGCAGGCAAGCGCTGTGCATCCACCTCAAATCGTAACTTTGAAGGTCGCCAAGGCCGTGGTGGTCGTACACACTTAGTAAGCCCTGCAATGGCCGCTGCGGCAGCTATTCATGGTCGCTTTGTTGATATTAGAGGAGAAGCCTAATGAGCATTTATTTTAGTGGCTTAATGGCCCCACTTGATAAAAACAACGTCGATACCGACCAAATCATTCCAAAGCAGTTTTTAACTTCAACCAGCCGCGATGGTTTTGATGCGGCGTTGTTTTATGATTGGCGCTATTTAGATAACGACGAGCCAAACCCTGAGTTTATTTTAAATCGGCCATGTTACCAAGGCGCGCAAATATTACTAACTCGCGATAACTTTGGCTGCGGCTCATCACGTGAACATGCACCATGGGCGCTTAAGCAATATGGTTTTGAAGTGATTTTAGCGGAAAGCTTTGCTGATATTTTCTTTAATAACTGTGGCAATAACCAGATGCTAGCTATTGCACTACCAGCGCAAACATTGGAAGACTTGTTTGTACTGAGCGAGCAACACGACGATATTCATATCGACATCGATCTTGAAAATCAGGTACTTATCAGTAACAAGTTTGCACCAATTTGCTTTGATATTCGCAAAGACGTAAAAGAGCGTTTATTAAGTGGCTTAGATTTTATCGGCGTCACCGAAACCCTCAACCCACAAATTGACGCCTTTGAGGCAAAGCTTAACGCTGAGCGCCCTTGGCAGTAAAGGTTTAAAAGTTATTAAACAATGAAACGCGGCTCAGGCCGCGTTTTTTATTGCTGCGGTTAGAAATAGTTGTTAACTTCGGAACATTATTGGCAATTAAACATTGAAAGAACTATTTATGCGAACGCTTTCTCCAAAATATATAGGCATTATTTTAGGTGTGCTTTACGGCATATCTATACGGGTATTTCTAGAGTTTAGTGATGCGTTTAACTTCGGCAGTTTAGTCACTATTTCTTTTATGTTTTTAGTCCCCATTGCGATTGGCTATATTCGTATTTATTTTGAATGCAAACTCAATAAATCAATGTCTTATAAGCAAATGGCAGTTAAGGCTTGGCAGCCTATTTTTGTATTTTTACTGGTCAGTGTAGTCACTCTTTTAGAGGGGAGTATCTGTGTCGCTATGGCGCTACCTGCATTTATGTTATTTGCAAGTATAGGAGGAGTCTTAGCTGGATTTGTACATCGTAAATTAGAAAAAGAAAGTAAAAAAGTCGTCATGTCAGTGGCATTAATACCTTTGATTTTATCACCGCTAGAGGTGAATTTTTTAAAGCTATCGCAAACATACGAAGTTAAAAATTCAGTTGTTATCAATGCACCAATAGATGTTGTTTGGCGGCAATTGGCGAATGTAAGTTACATTGCAGAGGGGGAGTTCCCAATGTCATTTTCGCAATTGATTGGTATTCCTCGCCCTTTGCAGGCGGATATGGATGCACAAGGTGTAGGTGCAGTGAGAACTAGTAAATGGCAAAATGGCGTTGTATTTAAAGAAGTTATAACAGATTGGCAGCCAAATAAACAAATGCTCTACCAGTTTGATATCGACCCTGATTTGATTCCAGACAACGCACTAGATAAACATGTAAAGCTAGGTGGAGAATATTTTTCTCCTCTTTATGGAGGCTATTATTTAGCAGAAACCGCTAATGGACAAACCGTTTTAACGTTAAAAACCACTGTTGAAGATAATACCAACTTTACTATTTACTCTCGATTATGGGGTGAGGTTATTTTTCAAGACTTTCATAATTCACTATTAAAGTTGATGAAAAGCCGAGCTGAAAAAGCCGTTTAAGCTATTTTATGGTTGGCTTGCAAACTTTTTTAGCTTACTCACCGCTGGACCACCATTCACCGCGATTACTTCCTTTGTATTTATTAACAGGCTAAGCTGCAACTTTATACTTTTAGGAACATGCTATGAAATTATTAACTGCGGCAACTTTATTGCTGGCATCTACGGCGGCGTTTGCTCGCCCTGCGCCTTTAGTATCTATCCCAACACATGATGACTTTTTTGATAATATTGCCGCCTATTGTGGTAAAGCTTTTGAGGGTAAAGTAACGGTTGATAATGCCACTGGTCCTAGCTCGTTTGCAGGCAAAAAACTAGTCATGCATGTTCGTAAATGTACTGATAGTGAGTTACAAATTCCGTTTCATGTAGGTGATGATGCATCACGTACGTGGATCATTACCAAAACCGGTAGTGGTTTGAGTTTAAAACATGATCATCGCCATCAAGATGGAACTGATGATGTATCGACTATGTACGGTGGTCATACTGTTGATGCTGGGTTTGCTAACGTGCAGTCGTTCCCTGCGGATCAGTATTCAAAAGAATTGTTTGTTAGCCAAAGTATTCCACAATCTATCGGTAATACATGGCAGATGTATATTTACCCTGAAAAGTTTACTTATCGTTTAATTCGCCAAGGCCGCGAGTTTCGCGTTGATTTTGATTTAACAAAACCAATTACACCACCGCCAGCGCCTTGGGGTTATAAAGACTAAAGATTAGTCTTTGCTGGGCTTTGTCTCACATTGTAGTAATACCGTTAAAGGTGGCTGATAGGCGCGGGGTTTGGTTGGGAAACGATCATACTCTTGTACACCATCAGTCACTTTTAGCATAAACGGATTACCACGGCATAAACGGTCAGCATGGCGCAATAAAAATACACTTTGATTTTTAAAGTGCTGATAGTCGTCAGATTGAATTTCTAGATGATAGTTATTTGCGTCTAATTTTGTTTGGTAATAATGGACTTTTTCATCAAAGTCATAGAGTTTTTCGGTTTCACCTTTTTCTGCTAATACCGCATTACTGCCTATTAATAGTGCCAGTGCACTGATAATTACTAGCCTATTTGCTGTTTTTCCTTTCATAAACCTTTAACTCCATTATTGTATTGAGCGCACTATTTAATTACAGTGATGCAACGAGTTATGCTGTAAGTCTAACACCCAAAAAGGGAAAATGTGATGTTCAAACAAATAAAACAACTATTTTCAGCTTTTGATGAGCAACCAGCTCAGCTGCAAGAGCATGATTTGAAAACGGCTGTAGCGGCATTATTGATTGAAGTCATGCGTGCTGATCGCGAGCAGCAAGACGATGAATTGAAAACGTTATCTCTGACTTTAAAAAAGTATTTTAATTTGAGTGATGAAGACGTTAGTGAGCTAATGCAAAGCGCAGGAAAAAGTTTGGATGACGCGATTGATTACTTTCAGTTTTCTAAACAAATTAATGATCAATGCAGCGCAGAGCAACGCATTGAAATTATAGAGCTGCTATGGCGCTTAGCGTATGCCGATGGTGAGTTAGATCCGCAAGAAGAGTATGTAATTCGCCGTGTTTCTAACTTGTTGTATGTCGCGCATGAGGATTTTATCGCTGCCAAGTTAGCAGCGACAAAGCTTTCTTAAGCGGTTTATTTATTTAATTTGCTGGCAACGCTGACGAGCTGCTGAGCAAGGCCTGCAATTCGTTCTGCTGTCACAGGGTCACTAATGCGGCCATTTTCATCAAGCAAAGTGTGAATTGCAGGTACGGCAAGTTGATCTGCCAATACCAAGCTGCCGATACCCGATAAAATATCGCGAACGTGATTTAGACCACGCAAGCCACCTAAGCCTCCCGGTGATGAGGCGTATAAAGCCGTTACCTTGTTACGAAATGCTGGAACTGCGCCTTGCTCAGTACGTGATGCCCAATCAATGGCATTTTTTAGTACCGCGGTAATTGAACCGTTATATTCAGGGCTCGCAAGTAAGATGCCATCTGCAGCGCGTAGTTTGTCTTTTAATAACTGAGCGCCTACTGGTGTGCCTTGCGCTTCAACGTCTTCGTCAAACATGGGTAAGTTTAGATCTGCCAGTTTAATTACTTCAACTTCTGCACCGCTTTCTAATGCAAAGCGGGCTGCTTCATTGATCAATTTTTGGTTAAAGCTGTCTTTACGTAAGCTGCCTGCTAAGGCAATAATTTTTGGTGCTGTCATGGTGGTCGCCTTCAATAACGTAGTTGGGTTTGCCTGTTAACTACTTTAGCAAATATTTACTTGCAGAAAAGCCAAATAAACGCAAAACTTATGTGCATATACGCACACTTAAGGTTAAGGGCAGGTATGGCGATTCAATTTGATGACTGGCAAGATGTAAAAGTAGCCTATGAAGTTGCGCGGTTAGGAACGTTAACAGCGGCGGCTGAAAAGCTCAACGTCCATCACAGTACGGTACTTAGGCGCATTAATAACCTAGAGCAAAGTTTAAATGCACGTTTATTTCATCGTCATGCCCGGGGTTATAAAGTAACTGAGATTGGCGCTAAACTCTTTACAGCAGCGCAGTCTATTAATAGTGAACTTGAACGCTTACACAATGATATTATTGCCGCAGATAGTACTTTGCGTGGTAGTTTATTGCTTACAACGGTCAGTGGTTTTATTGATGTACTGAGTGATGTGTGTGAACAATTTCAAAGTTTACATCCGCAAGTGCAGCTGGAAGTGATACTTGATCAAAACCGGTTACGTCTTGATCACGGCCAAGCACATATAGCGGTACGCGCAGGTCCTCGTCCTGATGAAGGTGATTATATCGCCCAGCATTTGGCGCATTTGTCGTCAGGATTTTATGCATCAAAGCGTTATATTGATAAGCATGGCGTGCCAAAAAGTATTAAGCAATTGCCGTTGCATAATTTTGTTTCGGGGGTGGCCGGCTATAATGGCAAAGTGCCTTATTTTGTTTGGGTTGATGAAAATATACCAACTTCACAAGTGAAATTACGCGTGTCTGAAACCTCAGAGGCAACCCGTGCAATTGTTAAAGGCTTGGGAATTGGCGGGATGCAGCATGACGTGGCGGCGCAGTATGCTGATTTAGTACCAATACTAGCGGATGAACTGAGTTGGCCAACGGATTTATGGCTAGTAACCCATCACTTAGTGCACCGAACAGCTAAGGTACAGGCGTTCAGTCAGCTTTTAAAAGCGTATTTTAAGGAGCATAAGCTCGCGTAATTTAGCTGCGTTAATCTTTCTATCAGCAAAAACGTGGCTAAACAGTATTTAGCCACGTTTTGTTTAACGACTGAGAAAAATTAATTAACGTCCTTTTAAATTACGCATGTCTGCTTGTACGTTACGATAAAACCGACCTAAGCTTCTATCTTGGCTACGTAATTGCGCAAGGCTCTGAGTATTGCGTTGCTGCTCTTTTAACAGTTTTTGATAATTAGTGATACGCCGCTGCGTTAATAAGCCTTTTTGTAACGCAGCTAGCACCTGACAACCGGGTTCTAGCTGATGACTACAATCGGCAAATCGACACTGCTGCGCCAGTTCACTTATATCGTTAAAAGTAAGCTCTACACCTTGTTGACAGTCACTTAGTTGCAGCTCGCGTATGCCGGGAGTATCGAGTAACAGCGCTCCTACGTTAAGAACATGCAATGCTCGATGAGTCGTGGTGTGGCGACCTTTGCTGTCGTCCTCGCGAATTGCACCAGTGTCACTTAGCTGCTGTTCACATAAGCTATTAACTAAGCTGGATTTACCTACACCCGAAGACCCAACAAAAGCTAATGTTTGACCTTTGCCGCACCATGGCATTAATTGCTCAACACTGCCACGCTCTAATGCATTAACAGACAGCACGGTTAAGTGATTATCAAGCGCTGTTAGTTGTGCTATATGTTGCTCTGGTGCTGCACATTGATCGCGTTTGGTCAGTACAACAACGGGTAAACACTCACTTTGATATGCTAACGCTAAGTAGCGTTCAAAGCGGCTTAGATTGAAATCTTGATTATGCGAGCTGACAATAAACAAAGTATCAATATTAGCGCCAATAAGCTGTTCACTTAATTTACTTCCCGCACTTTTGCGACTGAGCAATGTTAAGCGCTCAAGCAATCGGGTAAACAGCCAGTGTTCGTTGTGTTGCGTAAGTAATATCCAGTCACCCACAGTTAAGGGGGGATGATCTGAATTTACCAATACCTTGTGGCAACCCTGCTCACTCTGTACAACAAAGTGGTCGCGATGGTAGGTAATGATCCGTGCAATCAGTGTGTGCTCTAAATCATTGAGCGTAAGTTGTTGTTGGAAAAATGCGCGCCAACCCAGTTGGCTTAAACTTAAATTAGTATTCATATAACCCCATTACTGCAAAGAGTAAAAATAACAAAGGGGTTTGCTGTTAAATTTTAGCTATCAACAGCGCCCCGGCTAATGGCCGGGCAAAACTTAATATTAAAAAATAAAATTAAGCACTTACTTGCCCAGCAAGGGGGTTTAATACAATCATCAAATATCTCCTGTTTAGATGTTTATTGTGGTTTTACACCAGTTGGCACTATAGCCAAGTTTGGGTGAATAAAATACACATTAAATAGATTTTTTTACTGTAATACCAAGACGTTTGGCTAATCGCACTAAGTTAGCGCGATCAACTTTTAATGTTCGTGCTGCACTGGCCCAGTTGTAATTATGTTGTTCTAGCTGTTGGCTGATTAAATGCTGAGTAAATGTATCCGTTGCTTGTTTGAGCGAGAAATTTTGTTTATTTATGTTATTGTTATCGGCAGTTGTTAATGCGACAGGCGTTGGGTTATTTGTACTTAGGTTAAGTTCACAATGAGCAGGTTCAATAGTAATTATTGCTTGCTGCCACTGGCTTTGTTTGGCTTTTAATGCTGCACGGCTGATCACATGCTCAAGTTCTCGCACATTTCCCGGCCAGTCATATTGAGTGAGTAGTAGTTGCGTTTCGACGCTGAGTTTGAGTTGTTTGATAGCTAGCTTACGGGCTGTTCTTTCAACAAAGTAACCTGCAAGTAAAATTACATCGTTTTCGCGTTGTTTAAGTGGCGCAACGTTGAGCGGGTAAACACTTAACCGATGATATAAATCGGCTCGAAAACGCCCTTGAGCGACTTCGTTTTTTAAATGCCTGTTTGTAGCCGCAATAACCCTTACATCGACGTATTTTACTTCATCTTCGCCAACCGTTTGGATTTCACCACTTTGTAAGACGCGCAATAGTTTACTTTGCATGGCAAGTGGCAGTTCACCAATTTCATCTAAAAATAAGGTGCCACCATCAGCCAGCTGAAACTTGCCTTGACGTGCATTATGGGCGCCAGTAAATGCGCCTTTGGCGTGGCCAAAAAATTCACTTTCGGCGAGATTCTCTGGTAATGATGCACAATTTAAGTGAATTAACGGCATTTCGCTACGCTTTGAATGAAGATGGATATTGCGTGCTACTAGCTCTTTACCTACCCCGGTATCACCTTGGATCAAGACACTAAACTCAGAAGCCGCCACTAGTTTTATATCGCTTCGAAGGGCTTGCATGGCCGTGCTTTGGCCGATGATCTCTGCACCATCGCGGGTAAGCGCTTCGCGGTTTAGCTCTTGCACTAAAGCGCTACTATGTTGCGCGTGGTTTTGATATTGCTGCAGTTTTAATACAGTTTGCAAATGCGCGGTGCAAAGCGTACCTAGTTGAGTAAATAGCTCAAGGTCAAAACTGTCGAATGCATTTGCATCGAGACTGTCGAGGGTGATCACCCCGAGTAAGTTATCGTCGCTATCAAGTAGAGGGATGCCTAAGCAAGCATGAACAGGAATATCGCCAGCTTTGCTCGATAGTAAACCGTCGTACGGATCAGGAATTGGGCAATCATGGGCAAACTGTAATGGTTGCTTAGCGTTGCAAATGGCATGTAAACGTGGATGCTCGTTTATTACAAAGCGTCGTCCTAGGGTGTCAGGCGTCAGTCCATGAATAGCTTGTGGTTTTAACACATCGCCTTGTAAGGTAAGCAGTGCAATAGCGTCACTGGGTATTACTTGTTTGATACACTGAATTAACTGCTGAAAAGGCTGCTTTTGGTCGCTCACTTTAGCAAGCACAAGGGCGACATTAAGTAAGCTTTGTTTATCTACCATGTCAAAATGACTCAAATGTGTTTTTATCTTATTTAAAGGTGAGTCATAAAGACTTTTTTGTCAATAGCAAAATAGTTAATATGTTGAATAATAAGCAGTTTAAATCTTGGCTCGGCTTGTGCAATAGCGTGTTATAAATACCTAGATAGATGAGTCTAATACGCTGATGCGAGCAATCAATTTAACCGAACCAATGCCCAAAAAAATGCGTTTTTATCAAGTCAGTCAATGGCCGTTATGGATGTTAGCATTTCGGCCCTACTTTTTAGGAGCTGGCTTATTGGCCGTTTTGTCGATTAGTTATTGGTTACTCATTTTAACAGGCCATGCCAGATGGCAATTGACTATGCCAGCAACACTTTGGCATGCCCATGAAATGATGTTTGGCTTTGCAGGCGCTGTAGCTGTGGGGTTTTTATTAACCGCAGCACAAACTTGGAGCGGGGTTGCGAGTATTAATGGTCGTAAATTGATGTTGCTAACCCTAGTGTGGCTAGCAGCTCGTGTTGCGTTTTTTATTACCAGTGCAGGTATTGAAAACTTTAGTTTATATGCGGTGTTATTGTTCCAATTGCTTTGGTGGTTAGGTGCAGTTATGGCGCTGGCTAATATGCTCCTTAAAGCTGGCAATAAAAATAACTACCAATTTTTACTGATGCTAAGCGCATTGTGTGTGCTCAATATTATTTATTTATGCTTAGCAATACAACAAAACATGCTACTTGCATTGGCAGTCGCCGATACCGCAGTACTAGTAATGACCTTACTTGTCGGTGTGGTGGCTGGGCGGGTATTACCTTTTTTTACTGCTCGTGGTCTTGGTTTAGCGGAGCAAGTGCGTACTCCTCGTTTAGATAAAGTGCTGCTTTACAGCTCATTGTTTGCTGTCGCGCTTTATTTTATCAGCCAATTATTTATAGCAAGCGTTAATCCTGGTTGGGCATTGGCTGTTGTTGCTGTAGTGCATTTAAGTCGCTCATTGTTGTGGTGGAATAATCAAATACTCAAAGTACCACTGTTATGGTCGTTGCACTTCTCTTATCTAGCTCTTGGGCTTGGTTTAGTATTGCTTGCGCTGAGTTTTTACAGCTCGGTTATTTTGTTTAAAGACGCGCTGCATATGATCACTATAGGTACGATTGGCATGATGATCTTAGCGATGATGACGCGGGTATCTCATGGTCATACTGGCCGCCCTTTAACTATTCCTCACTTTATGGCTGTGGCGTTTGCTTTAGTGTTTATTGCAGCAATTATTCGTTCGTTATTACCTGTTGTTATTGGGCCACACATCGCATGGCAGCTGAGTGCTGTACTGTGGATCGTGGCATTTTTATTGTTCTTATTCCACTGTATTCCTATTTTAACGCGGCGTCGTGTTGATGGGCGTCGTGGTTAAAGGAAGTTGTATGTTATCTGATAAAACCATTGAAATAGTAAAAAGCACAGCGCCTTTATTGGCGCAGGCGGGCACCGTTGTCACGGAGCATTTTTATAACCGGCTGTTTAGTCATAACCCTGAGCTGCAGGATATTTTTAATATGGCCAATCAACGTAGTGGCCGTCAGCAATTTGCATTATTTAATGCCTTGGCTGCGTATGCTCAAAATATTGATAATTTAGCCGTATTAAAAGAGGCGCTGGCACGCATTAATCATAAGCATACCAGCATGCATATTTTACCTGAGCATTATCCAATAGTTGGCGGACACCTGATTGGCACTTTAAAAGAATTGATCCCTGAGCAATTTACAGCTGAAGTTGAATATGCATGGCGTGAGGCTTACGCACTACTTGCTGATATTTGTATTACCGAAGAAGCGGCGCTATACGAGCACAGTAAAAATAACCACGGTGGCTGGTCGGGTACTAGAGCATTTGTTATTGCTAAAAAACAGCCTGAATCAGAGTTAGTAACCAGTTTTACTTTAGTGCCAGTCGATGGTAAAGCGGTAATGACTCATAAACCAGGGCAGTATTTAGGTATCAAAGTAAAACCAGCTTATGCACAGTATAGTGAGATACGCCAATACTCTATTTCTCAGCAAAGTAATGGTGAAAATTACCGTATTAGCGTGAAAAAAGAGTTATTGCCAGCAGCGGGGATTGTATCTAATTATTTGCACTCACTTGATGTGGGCAGCGTTGTGGAGCTTTATCCACCGGCTGGAGACTTCTTTTTACGCGCAAATAAAAAACCTGTGGTATTAATTTCTGCGGGCGTTGGTCAAACACCGATGCTGGCAATGTTACAAACATTATTATGTGATACATCGAATCAAGCGGTCACCTATTTACACGCCTGTGAAAATATCCTGCAGCATTCATTTAGTCAGTTTTTGGCGGAGCAAGCCGCGGCGCATACTCGATTAAATTACTACACTTGGTTTAATCAAGGTGGCGAGGGAGCTGAGTTTACTGGATTGATGAATGTCAGTGCTGTTGCTGAACAGCTTCCGCTTGAAGAAGGTGACTTCTACATCTGTGGCCCTACGGGGTTTATGGCTGCAATTAAACAGCAATTACTCGTATTAGGAGTCGCTGCTGAGCGTATTCACTACGAGGTGTTTGGCCCACATCAAGATATTTAATGACGAAACTAAATGTAGGTTTTAAGTGAAAAGGCGCGAAATGCGCCTTTTTTATGGTTTTGGCTACTTAAAGTACAGCATTGCTATTTTTCGCTGCTAAAGCTTGGTTTTGCCATGCGGTAAATAATTTTTGTTGCTTGTCGGAAATTTTTAAACCATAGGTTTTTTGCATATAAAAATAAGCATCGGCAATGCGTTTTCGTGCATAAAAGGGCGGCTCTACCACACGCTGTTTAAAATCTACCTTTACCTGGCAGCGACCATATTGGCTTGCATTACCTGCAATCATGCCAAAGCTGTAATTAGATCGGTCTGCGTTTATTTCACCAATTGCCGGAGCGAGATTATTTATATCAGCTTCCATTTTCCGAAATTGCGCACTGACTTTAATGCAATTTTTTCGGCCGCCATCTTGCCAGCATTGTAGCTGGTGACCAAATTCCCATGCAGACACAATATGTTCCCACTCAATCCGAGTTGCGCGCGCATTTGGTTTGCCTGAACGAGTAACCGCATTGCGAGGCACATAACCACATGCATTTGGGTCGGGCACCAGTTTTTTACCTTGGCGTTTAATATTACAGCCACAATAGAGGCTGGTGGCGTTATCAGGAAGGGTTTTGATGAGGTGTTTTTTTGCGCTGTAAAAACTGGTGAATTGTTCTGCATAAAGGTTAAAACTCACACAACACAATACCAGCGCAATAATTAAATGCGGCATATCCAATCACTTTAGTGAACTACAGGAAGCGCTAGTTTAGAGCGATTATTCAAAAAGTAAATCGCTTAACTGTGTGATGTAGTGGGAATTTTAACTCATCTCTAAGGTAAGGTTAGCTACTTGGGCGACGGGAAGTACGTTTTCTAAAACGGATATTCTGTAGTAATAAAATAAAGCCAGTTAAACAAAACAATACGCTACTGGCTGCAAAACTTATTAATAATGGGTTATTAAAATCTTCACGTTGCTCATAGTCCATTATGTGTAACATCCAGAAAAAATCGAAAATTCGCCAAATTGTGCTGCGAACAGTAATAACTTGGCCGCTATCAGCGGATAAATATAGTGTGGTGTTAAACGTATCGTCAAAATTTACTTGCCAAATATTTTCTTTAAAGCCAACTTCGCGAGTACCTTTAGTTAGTTTGATCACGTCTGTTACTTGCGCATTAATTAATAGATGAGCTTGGGCATTGGCAATAATTTGCGCTTTACTCGGTGCTACCAAAGGACGGCCAGTAACTCCGTTAAAGCTGTACTCACCGTTACTGTTGCTCACAATAATGGTAGGGATTGTTAAAAAGTGACTATAACTAATTTGTCTTGGTTGAGTAATTTTTGCAACGATATTATCAACTGAGGCTAGATAATCAGCTTGTTTGAATGGGTTATTTAATTGCCGCGCAGCTAAATGTTTACCGTGAACTTTTTCAAGCGGTATAGCACTCATAATTAAACCACCGAGTAACCATGCAAAAATTTGTAGCGCTAATAAGTAACCTAACCATTTGTGAAACTTACGCGCATGTTTAAAAATGCGTTTATCCATAGTGACTACCTGTTTGTTATTAGTGCGGTATTCTATAAATTATATTGAGTTTGCCAATGTGGCAAATTGTCGCATCAACAAAATAAAACTAGCTACTCTAGATTTGGTATATACGCAAAATTAGGTTAAAGTTTGCGTTGTTATTAACGCAGGGTAAAAATGAAACAATGTCGGAAATTCAATTTTTAAATGTAGATCTAGAGCTTGAATCAAAGCAAGATATTAGTTTGTTAGTTGCAGACTTAAAAAAAAGTGCTGTGGTTTTGCATTACGATAAAGATGAGTACCGTCAACTAGCACGTATTGAGTCTAATGAAGACGTTATCTCACCAGATAAAGCGATTAACCACTTATGTGAGTTAATTGAATCTTGCTCACGCAATGCATTAAAGCAGTGGTTATCATGCTCAAAGCGCACCTTTGATATTGGCTTTGAATCAGGCACTTCGCCAAAATGCTTTAATCAAGCGCTCAGTGCCGATACTTTATTGCGTATTTCTGCTATTGGCGCAGGTATTGAAATTACAATTTATCCACTTTCAAGTTAGCCTTTTCGCTCTACAATTGCTGCGGTCATTCTTGATACGCAGCACAGTTCTCCACGACTATTGGTGATTTTTATTTCCCATACGGATGTACGCTTGCCTAAGTGTAGTGGTGCTGCTATCGCGGTTAATATACCATTACGTGATGCTTTTAGATGATTGGCATTGATCTCCTGGCCAACACAATAAAACTTTGTAAAATCAACAGCAAAGTTTGCAGCATAACTCGCCACCGTTTCTGCAAGTACAACATTTGCGCCGCCATGCACCATACCCATAGGGTTATGATGAGCTGGGATCGCGGGCATCGTTGCTACTAAATAATCATCGCCTATTTCACTTATTTCAATGCCCATGGTTTTCATCAATGTGCCTTGACCACTTATGCCGTCATCAAGTTGCTTACATTGTGCTAGGGTGATCGGTTGATACCAAATACTCATCTGTCTACCTCACTAAGTTATTTACTAAATCAGTCTACACTTTTAAACATTTTCCTACAGTTAAGATCATAAAAATAGATAAAATGTACCTATATTATCTAACTGTTAATGGATCTTAAGGATGAAAGTAAAGGTATTTGGATGTGGTGCAATATTATTAATGAGCCTTGTTGCTCAGCCGCAGGCTGTTGCTAGTACCCAACATCAACTCGATATTGGTTTTACCGATTTAGCTGGTTTAGATGAATCTTTTTTAGGCGCACGGTATCGATATTTTGCGCAAGATCTTGAATCGTTGACTGGTCCATACGAGCTAAAAGCGTATTTAAATCAAGTCAATAATTATGCTATTGGTGGGTTTGCTAATGATGATTTTAGCTATTTAAATGCCGATGCTGCCATCTATGGTCCCGCAGGATTAGTTATTAGTGCCAGCGCGCAGCGCCTCTGTGAGGATAATAGCTATTGGCAAAATACTGATTATTTAGTGAGTGCCGCTGTTGGTAAGCAAATGAATGAGCAGTTACAACTAGGGTTCAATATATATTACAGTCGCTTAGAGCGCCATGATATGTGGTTTGGCAAAGATAATGAAAGAGTCGCGGTTGAATGGACTTATGCTCCTTATGTTCGTTGGACAAATATAGTTAGCAATCAAGGTTGGGATTTAGAGCTAAAGCAATTGGCAGGGCGTTATCGTTATGTGCAGGGGCAGGCGGTTTATTATGTAAATCAAGCATGGTCAGTGGGAGTCGTTGCTAATATTCGTAATCAGAAAAATCTAAAAGACAACTATGAACTGCAAACGCAATATTGGTTTAATCAACATGTAGCATTAAAGTTTGGTCTTGGATCTGCGCTTGATTCTGGAAGTGGTTTAAATAGTATGAGCTTGTTATTAACGGCGCGATTTTAAGCCAATTTATATTTGCGATTTTCAGATAACTGTATATACTCACAGTTAAATGTACTGTATGGAAAACCAGTTGTATGCGCCCATTAACGAATCGCCAAGCTCAAATTCTCGAACTTATTAAAGTTTTTATTAAAGATACCGGTATGCCGCCAACCCGTGCTGAGATTGCGCAAACGTTAGGTTTTAAAAGTGCTAATGCAGCGGAAGAACATTTAAAGGCATTAGCGAAAAAGGGCGTTATTAAAATGAAGCCCGGTGCCAGTCGAGGTATTCAGTTAGTTGAAGAGGATGAGCCGGAACAACTTGGTTTACCTCTAATAGGCAGAGTTGCCGCTGGTGAGCCTATTTTGGCAGAGCAGCATGTTGAAAGTCATTGCAAAATAGATCCACTCTTGTTTAAACCGGCTGCTGATTTTTTACTGCGTGTGCAAGGCATGAGTATGAAAGACATTGGTATTATGGATGGCGATTTATTGGCTGTACACAGCACTCAAGTTGCTGAAAATGGCCAGGTGGTGGTTGCCCGTGTTGATGACGATGTAACAGTAAAACGCCTTGAAAAAGCAGGTAAAAAAGTTTTTTTACATGCTGAAAATGATGAATTTTCACCGATTGAAGTGGATCTTGAACATGAATCTTTCAATATTGAAGGGTTGGCTGTTGGGGTGATCCGCAACGCTGATTGGATGTAAATTTTTTGATCTATATTTTGCACCAAATTGGTGAAGTTTGGTGCATTTAATTTTTTACCGCTATAATGGCTAGATTTTATACTTAGCTATAGCGTCCTAAGCCCTATCAAATCTACTTACCAGCTACTTTTAGCCCTCTAATATTATCCCTAATTACAAAATAACGCGCTGATTTTTAGCTGTTATTTATGCACCAAAAAAGAATTTAATTGCTCTTAAAACTTGCTAATTGTTCATTTTTTAACTAATTGGTTAATACACTGTGTTAACAGCTACTTTAAAAGTCTAACAATTTTGCTCAATAGCATAATTTAGGGTTGCGTTAATATTCAGTAACAATAAAAAATAACGAATTGGCGCGAATAAAGCTGTGCCGCCTTTTCGCTTTGCGTTTTGCAATAGCATTTAAAGGAGCCGTCACATGGGTAAATTGAGCTCTACCTTGTGGCTTATATTGTTTGTTCTACCGCAGCAAGTATTGGCTAATAGCCAGTTTAATATGCGTAAGGGCGTAACAGATATAAGTAATGATGTTTATCAGCTGCACATGACAATATTTATTATATGTTGTGTGATTGGGGTCATCGTGTTCGCCGTGATGTTTTGGGCACTGATCCACCACCGTAAATCTAAAGGGGCAAAACCAGCCCAATTTCATGAAAGTACTAAAGTTGAAATCCTTTGGACGGCAATCCCGTTTGTGATTTTAATTGGTATGGCAATTCCTGCGACAAAAACTTTGATTGCAATGGAAGATGCTAGTAAAGCTGATCTCACCATTAAAATTACTGGTTCTCAATGGAAATGGCATTATGAGTACATGGGTGAAGATGTTGAGTTTTATTCAATGCTTGCTACACCTCAAGATGAAATAACTAATCTTGCAAATAAAAACCCTAATTACCTGCTTGAAGTTGATAAACCTTTGGTGTTGCCAATTAATCAAAAAGTACGATTTTTAATGACCTCAGACGACGTTATTCATTCTTGGTGGGTGCCTGATTTTGCAGTGAAAAAAGATGCTAACCCTGGGTTTATCAATGAAACTTGGACCAGAATTAATGAAGAGGGCATTTATCGAGGGCAATGTGCAGAACTATGCGGAAAGGATCATGGCTTTATGCCTGTGGTGGTTGAAGCTAAATCTGAGCAAGCATTTGCAAACTGGCTGAGCGAAGCTAAGCAGGCAAAAGCAAACGCTGCAATTGCTGATGCTGCCTTATTAGATCAAACATTACCAAAAGAAGAATTAATGACACTCGGCGAGCAAGTCTATATGGCCAGTTGCGCTGCGTGTCACCAACCAACAGGTATGGGCTTACCGGGGGTTTTCCCTGCGCTCAAAGGCAGTCCGGTAGTATTAGGAGATATTAAAGATCATATTGATGTCGTGCTTCATGGTCGCCCAGGTACCGCTATGCAAGCATTTGACAAGCAGTTATCAATCAAGCAGCTAGCAGCTGTGATCACCTATAAGCGTAATGCATGGGGCAATGACACTGGGGATGTAATTCAACCGAGTCAGATACAAGCCGCGATTGATGCAACTTCGGAGGCTAAATAATGAGTAGCGTAACAGAGCAACAACATGATCAAGCTGCACACCATGATGGACATCATCATCCTGCGAAAGGTTTTAAACGCTGGCTTTATACTACTAACCATAAAGATATCGGAAGCTTATATTTAATTTTTTCGTTGACGATGTTTTTAATTGGTGGCGCCATGGCGATGGTGATCCGCGCAGAGTTATTTCAACCTGGCTTACAGTTAGTAGAGCCTCACTTTTTTAATCAAATGACCACAGTACATGGCTTGATCATGGTCTTTGGTGCCGTTATGCCGGCCTTTACAGGATTGGCTAACTGGATGGTACCACTCATGATTGGCGCACCAGATATGGCATTACCACGGATGAATAATTGGAGCTTTTGGATTTTACCTTTTGCTTTTATTATTTTACTGGCATCCCTATTTATGCCAGGTGGTGGCCCGGCATTTGGCTGGACTTTTTATGCACCACTGTCAACAACTTACAGTAACGATAATACCGCATTATTTGTTTTTGCTATTCACATCATGGGTATTAGTTCAATTATGGGCGCAATCAATGTGATTGTAACTATCGTTAATTTACGTGCGCCAGGTATGACTTGGATGAAGCTGCCGCTGTTTGTGTGGACATGGCTTATCACCGCTTTTTTATTGATTGCTGTGATGCCGGTATTGGCCGGTGCTGTGACTATGGTATTGACTGATAAGTATTTTGCAACCAGCTTTTTTGATGCTGCTGGGGGCGGTGATCCGGTGATGTTCCAGCACATATTTTGGTTTTTTGGTCACCCTGAAGTGTACATTATGATACTGCCAGCCTTTGGCATTATCTCGACTATAGTGCCGACCTTTTCACGTAAAAAATTATTTGGTTATGCCTCTATGGTATATGCCACATCTTCGATTGCTTTACTGAGCTTTATAGTTTGGGCGCATCATATGTTTACCACAGGTATGCCTGTTGCTGGCGAATTATTTTTTATGTATGCCACTATGCTGATATCGGTGCCAACTGGGGTCAAAGTATTTAACTGGGTAGCCACCATGTGGCGTGGTTCGATTAGTTTTGAAGTGCCTATGTTATTTAGTATTGCGTTTATTGTGTTATTCACTTTAGGTGGTTTCTCTGGGTTGATGCTGGCGATTACTCCTGCTGATTTTCAATACCATGATACTTATTTTGTGGTGGCGCATTTTCATTATGTGTTAGTGACTGGGGCGATATTTTCAATTATGGCCGGGGCGTATTATTGGCTGCCAAAATGGACGGGAAATATGTTCAATATCACCTTGGCTAAATGGCATTTTTGGTTGTCGTTAGTGAGCGTGAATGTATTGTTTTTCCCTATGCACTTTGTTGGTTTGGCCGGTATGCCACGCCGGATTCCTGACTACGCACTGCAATTTGCAGACTTTAACGCGATTATTAGTATTGGTGGCTTTGCTTTTGGTTTATCACAATTGTTATTTGTGGTTGTAGTATTTAAGTGTGCACGAGGCGGCGATAAAGTGCCCGCCAAAGTGTGGGATGGTGCTGAGGGTTTGGAATGGGAGGTGGCATCGCCTGCGCCTTATCATACTTTTGAAACGCCACCGGAGATTAAGTAATGAGTCATGCACCACTGCTTAAGCGCTTAGTTTTAATATGTCTTGGCATGTTCGCTTTTGCGTTTGCTTTGGTGCCGTTGTACGACGTTTTTTGTGATGTAACAGGCCTTAATGGTAAGCCTTCGTTAGAGCAAGCAAAGCAAAGTACGAGTGTTAATGAGGCACGAGAAATCGACGTAAGCTTCACAACTCATGCGCAAAGTGGAGCGCCATTTGAGGTGCAATCACATGAGTATAGTGTGCTAGTAAAGCCCGGAGCTATGCGCGAAGTGCTGTTTAGAGCAAAAAATACCAGTAATGAAGATAAAGTTATGCAAGCGGTACCGTCGGTGTCTCCAGGCAAAGCAGCTAAGTATTTGCATAAAATGGCTTGCTTTTGTTTCGATCAACAACCTTTGAAAGCAGGTGAAGAAGTGGAATTTAAACTGCTTTTTTATGTTGATACGCAATTACCTGAAGATGTTGAAGAGTTAACTTTGTCTTATACCGTGTTTGATATTAGCGGGCAGGTAGTGGCTAGTAATTAGGTTGCCAAGCTAATAGCTAATTAGGAGCAAACAAAATGGATAAAAATTACGAAAAATATTATGTTCCCGCGCAAAGTCCGTGGCCAATAGTTGGCGCATTTGCGATGTTTTTTATTGCTGTTGGTGCAGGTCTTACCGTAATGCAAGCAAGCAGCGGCGGTGGTGCTGGCCATTATGTGCTTTACGCAGGAATTGGTGTGTTGCTGTTTATGCTATTTCGCTGGTTTAAAAATGTCATTGAAGAGTCTGATCAAGGCTTATATTCAGCGCAAATGGATCGCTCGTTTCGTCAAGGTATGAGCTGGTTTATTTTCTCTGAAGTAATGTTTTTTATGGCTTTTTTCGGTGCCCTTTTTTATGCCCGGATGATCTCTGTGCCTTGGCTTGGCGGCGCCGGAAATAATGCCATGACCAATGAGGTACTGTGGCCTACTTTTGAAGCAATCTGGCCATTAGTTACTACACCTGGTGGTAGTACGACACAGGCTATGGGTTGGCAGGGATTGCCGCTGATCAACACATTAATATTACTAACCTCGTCGGTTACCTTACATTTTGCTCATGTAGGCATGGAGAACAATAAGCGTGGGCCATTAAAAGTATTTATGGCACTGACAATCTTATTAGGGGTCTGTTTTTTAGGGCTGCAAGTCGTAGAGTATATGCATGCTTATCAGGATTTAGGACTGACCTTAGATGCTGGCGTATATGGCAATACTTTCTTTTTACTAACCGGCTTTCATGGCATGCATGTGACCTTAGGAACTATTTTATTATTAGTCATGCTGATCCGTATTTTAAAGGGCCACTTTAGCCCAGATAAACATTTTGCGTTTCAAGCCGCAGCTTGGTATTGGCATTTTGTTGATGTGGTGTGGTTGTGTTTATTTGTGTTTGTATATGTGCTGTAACTTTATCAATTGGTGATGAGTTACTGTGGATGAAACCTAGTTTAAGGGCTGCAATAACAATTACTAAGACGATAACAGAAAACAGCACACGACGGCCTAAATAGTGAGACATAGGCCGTCCATCTGTTTTACCCGATACCATAATAAATAAGGCACGGAACAAGTTAAAAAGTATAAATAGTAGCAACAGTACGATAATAATTTTAATAATCACTGGGTCACCTTTATGCAGTTAATTTTATGGCGTAAACAAAAGCTTAGCTCAATTATTACCATTTGCGTGGTAACCATTGTGGTATTGGTATGTTTACGCCTAGGGTATTGGCAATTACAGCGAGCTGAAAGTAAAACTGAGCAATTAACACAAATAGCAGCCCTGCAAAGTCAGGGAGTAATGAGCTGGCAGCAAATGCAGCAACTGCCTAGTGATTGGAATAAAACGGGCTTGCAGATAAGTATCTCTGGAGTGCTAGATACGCAGCAATATTGGTTGTTAGATAATCAAGTTTACCAAGGTCAGGTTGGCTACGATGTACTTACCTTGCTGCGTTTACAGCAAAGTAAGCAAACTCTGTTGGTGAATTTGGGTTGGGTTAAAGCACCACTTACTCGCCAGCAACTCCCTAGTATAAACCTACCATCGACTCCTTTGGCAATGACCGTGCAATTAAAGCAAGGAAAGCTCAGTGGCTTTACTTTGCAAGATGCACAACACAAGACGGATACAGCATGGCCCAAGCGCGTACAAATTATCGATTTAGCATTGTTTTCACAGCAAACAGGTCGCGACATGATTGACTTTATTGGTTATCGGCAAGGTATCGCGGATGAGATTGCTGCGCCGCATTACCAAGCTGTGGTGATGAGCCCCGAAAAACATCAAGCCTACGCAGTGCAATGGTTATTGATTGCGATTGCCTGCCTTGTTATTGCTGTATTTGCTTTTAAAAAGAAGGAATTACAATGAAAAACAATCCGTTATTAATATTTATTGGCTGTTGTTTAGTGCCTTTAATACTGGCGTATTTGGCGTTAAAGCTTGAGTGGATACCTAGTGCATCGAGTAATAAAGGGGAATTTTTAAAACAGGAAATAAAACTACAAGATTGGAAAAAAACGGAGCATAAACAATGGACTATTGCTTTAAATCACCCAGCACAATGCCAACAAGCTTGTGCACAGCAGTTACAAGCACTAGAGAACCTCTACATCGCTCTTGGTAAAAATCAAGGTAAAGTCGATGTAGCCATCCTTGGCCAGACACAGCAAAAAGAGCTGCCATGGCGTCAGTTACCTGAGGTTGATGTACTGCAACCAGCTAGTTTATATCTAATTGATCATATGGGCTTAGTGGTCTTGCAGTATCCTTACCATAGTGAGCCACAGCAAAACCGTTTGACTCAAAAAGGACTGTTAAAAGATTTAAAAAAATTACTTAACTATTCGCGTTCTAGCTAATTTAAGGAGTGCCAATTATGTATAAAAACTATAAACATTTGGTATTAGCCACTTTTATGTTATCGATCTTAGTTGTTGGCTTAGGGGCTTATACGCGCTTGAGTGATGCCGGATTGGGTTGTCCGGATTGGCCCGGTTGCTATGGCTTTTTGACGGTACCCAAGCATGAGGCTGATTTAGCCCATGTAGAGCAAACCTACCCAGATATGATGTTCGAAACCGCTAAAGCGTGGAAAGAAATGATCCATCGCTATTTTGCCGGCACGTTAGGTTTACTTATTTTAGCGTTATTTATATTGGCTTTATTAAAACGTCAATATCCAACCACGCCAATTAAATTACCCTTACTATTACTAATACTGGTGGTGTTTCAAGCGGCTTTAGGGATGTGGACCGTCACCATGAATTTACAGCCGCTGATTGTATTGGGGCACTTATTAGGTGGATTTAGTATTTTATCATTGGTTACATTATTGTATTTACGGCTAACGGCAAAACCAATTTTTGGCGGCGACGCCCCAGCTCGGCGTTACTTTAAACTTAGTCTAGTCGCATTAGTGGTGTTGGTATTGCAAATAGCGCTAGGCGGTTGGCTTGCTGCTAATTATGCGGCGCCGCACTGCAATGGCTTGCCATTGTGTAGTTACGGACAGCCGTTTTCATTGAGTAGTGTATTTCAGTTGCCATTAGAGCAAAGTACTTATGAATATGGTGTACTTTCACAGCAGGCTAGAATGTCGATCCATTTATTACATCGAATGTGGGCGTTAGTTACCTGTGTAGTATTAGCGCTGATCATGTGGCGCATTTATAGCCGTGCTGTGTCGAGAAAAATAAAGCATTGTACAGTCTCCGTATTGGTCGCGTTGCTGTGTCAAATTTGTTTGGGCTTGGCGGTTGTGCACTGGCATTTCCCGCTCGGCGTTGCGCTGGCACATAATTTAATGGCTGCCATACTATTGTTAACAGTCGTTCGTTTATGTTTTTACTTAAAAGCACGTACATAGGGGCAGTTATGACACCATTAATAGCAATAACAAAGTTAGCACCTAGCCAAATTAGCGGCTTAATAAATGATTATTTAGCGATCAGTAAATTTAAAGTAGTCGCGATGTTGGTATTAACAGCATGGGTTGGTTTAGCGCTGGCACCCGATGTTGGTCGTGGTATTGGCGTACAGTTTATTAGTTTACTGGGGATTGGCTTGTTATCCGCAGCAGCTGCGGTGATCAATCATGTGGTTGATAGCGAAATAGATAGCAAAATGGCACGTACACGCCATCGGCCAGTGGCGAAGGGGCGGTTATCTAAACTGCATGCTTTAAGTTTTGCCGCTGTTATTGGGGTGAGTGGTTTCATTATGTTGATGATCTGGGCTAATACTTTAACCGCTGTATTAACCTTATTTGCGTTAGTTGGTTATGCGTTTATTTATACCTCCTTTTTAAAGCGTGCAACGCCACAAAATATTGTTATAGGAGGACTAGCAGGGGCCATGCCGCCGTTGTTAGGGTGGGTATCTGAAACTGGCCATATGGCAGCTGCTCCTTGGTTATTAGTGATGATCATATTTACTTGGACTCCGCCGCACTTTTGGGCGCTGGCAATTGCTCGCAAAAGTGATTACGAACGCGCTAAGATCCCCATGTTGCCAGTCACTCATGGTATTGATTTTTGTAAAACCTGTGTAGTTGCATACTCTATTTTATTGGCTTTGGTATGTGTATTGCCTTATTTAATTGGTATGTCGGGGCTCATTTATTTAATTGCTGCGACATTACTTAATGGGATTTTCATCTATAAAGCGGTAAAACTAAAAATAGCGGGGAATGACGATAAAGCAATGGATTTATTCCGTTTTTCAATTATTCATTTAATGATACTCTTTGTCGCCTTATTTATAGATAAATGGTTCGTTATATGAATAGCTTAGCAGTTAAGCGTGGGGGGAGAGTGTGGTTGGCGTTAAGTTTATTGCTGTTAACAGCTTGTAGTGACAGCGCTATGCCTGACGTTGAAGCTTTGGTATATGAACAAGCCAAACCTTTGAGTGATTTTACTTTACAAGATCAAAATGCTCAGCCAGTAACTAAGCAAACATTGCAAGGTCAATGGAATTTAGTGTTTTTAGGTTATACCAGTTGCCCAGATATTTGCCCTCTGACATTAGCTAAACTCAATGGTGTTTATAAAGCGTTGAAAGATGAATACCCATTACAAATTTGGTTTTTAGCGGTCGATCCAAAACGCGATACAGTCGCTAAACGTAAAGCCTACATTGATTATTTTAATCCTGATTTTTTAGCGGTCTCAGGGGAGCATAAAGATTTATTCCCACTAGTTAGAGAGCTAGGTTTAATTTACGCAATTAGCAATAGTGATGAGCAAGAATATGCCGTTGACCATAGTGCTTCAATTGCGATGGTTGACCCTCAAGGAGCGGTAAGAGCCATATTTAAACCTGAATTTAAACAAGGCAGTGTGCCGTTAATTAATGCTAAATTATTAATAACTGAGTTTAAACAGATTGCGGATCATTATTAATAGCATAAGTATACTTTAATTCTTTTCGAGGAGCGATGAGCTCCTTTTTTGTTTTTCTTTTATCCCCAGCAAATAATTTCACTCTTTTTTCAACGCATTTATGGCATTTTTACTAACTCAGTCTAAGCTTTTGTTATGAATTGGTTAAACATGGAAAGTGCGAACAATATGATGAAGCTTCCCGCTGAACTAGCAATCACCCAAGTTGAAAACTTACACCAAGATTTATTACAAGAATTACACCGCAATGATGATGTTTGTTTAGACATTAGTGAAGTTGTACGCGTAGATACTGCCTCTATTCAACTATTGTGTGCTCTGCAAAAGCACTTGCTGTGCGTCCATCACAAAATTATTTGGGTTGGGCAAAGTGAGCCTTTAAAAAATGCCATTAGTCGCTTAGGCCTAAGTGAATATCTGATACTTGAAAATGTAGATTAAGGGGTTCATATGAAAAGAATTTTAGCCGTGGATGATTCGGCATCAATGCGTCAAATGGTGAGTTTTACACTGAAAAAGGCGGGTTTTGATGTCACTGAGGCAAAAGACGGAAGTGAAGCACTTAGCATCGCAAAACAACAAGGTTTTGATGCTGTTATTTCAGATGTAAACATGCCAGTGATGGATGGTATTACTTTGATCAGGGAGTTACGCACCTTACCAAACTATAAATTTACGCCATTGCTAATGCTAACAACAGAATCAGGTATGGACAAAAAAGTAGAAGGGAAAGCTGCTGGTGCAACAGGCTGGATAGTTAAACCTTTTAATCCTGAACAGTTATTAGCGGTTTTAAAAAAAGTAATTCGCTAATCTAGGGGACGGGGTATGAGTATAGATTTAAGTCAATTTTTTGAAGTCTTCTTTGAGGAAAGTTTTGAAGGCTTAGATGCGATGGAAGCTGAGTTATTAAACTTAGTACCTGGCGAAGAAGATTTAGAAACAATCAATACCATTTTTCGTGCTGCGCATTCTATCAAAGGCGGCAGTGGTACATTTGGTTTTAACTCTGTGTCTGACTTTACTCATGTGCTAGAAACCCTATTAGATCAAATTCGTGAGGGGAAACGAGAGCTTACCGCAGAGCATGTTAACCTATTACTTAAATCTGTTGATTGCTTGCGGGAGTTACTTCGTGGCTTACAAGCAGAGCAAGAACCTAATTTAGAAGAAGCAATTGCACTGAGAATTAAGTTTGAACAGATTTTAGGAGTAAACCAAGCCGAACAAAATAAACTGGAAGTCACTGCTAGCCCCGCTCAACTTGCGCTAAACACCTATCAGATTGATTTTAAACCACATCATCATTTATTTAAAACAGGCAATGAGCCACTTTATATGATCAGTGAGTTGGCTGAATTGGGCGATTTAGAGACTCAAGCTTTCAATAATGAGATCCCTGACATTGCTGATTTAAGTCCCGACGATTGTTTTTTATCTTGGCGATTCTTTTTAAACACAGCAAAAGATGAGAGTGCGATTCGAGAAATATTTGAGTGGGTTGAAGATGATGCTGATATTACCATCGCGTTGTGTGGAGGGTTATTTGCTGATGATGATGCGCAAATTACAACACCTGATGTAATTGAGGAAAACTCTAATTCAACTTCAGCCCCTGCAGTTGTCAATGTTGCTGCGGTTAAACCAATAAAAAAAGGCACTGCGGTCAAAGCAAGCACTCCAGCTGCAGAATCTACTTCAATCAGAGTAGGCATAGATAAAGTTGATTCATTGATCAATATGGTTGGAGAGCTGGTTATCACTCAAGCCATGTTGAGCCAAATTGGTCAACAAGAGATCACCGAAGCGACTATCGCCTCTTTGCAGGAAGGCTTAGCGCAATTGGCCCATAACACTCGTGATTTACAAGAAAATGTAATGCGTATCCGAATGCTGCCAATCAGCTTTGTATTTAGTCGTTTTCCGCGTTTGGTGCGAGATATTTCGCAAAAACTGAATAAGCAAGTTGAGCTAAAACTGTTAGGTGAACAGACCGAGCTTGATAAAACCGTAATGGAAAAAATATCAGATCCTATGGTGCACTTAGTACGAAATTCGCTGGATCATGGGCTAGAAACGGTTGAACAGCGCCTTGCTGCAGGTAAAGACCCAGTCGGTACAGTCACACTTAATGCATTTCACCAAGGTGGCAATATTGTTATAGAGATCATGGATGACGGACAAGGCCTTAATACTGTAAAGATTAAACAAAAAGCGGTTGCTAATGGGCTCGTAAGCGAAGCTGATGAGTTAGATGATGATGAAATTAATGAGCTCATTTTTATGCCCGGTTTTTCAACCGCAGATGAGGTAAGTGACATATCCGGACGTGGTGTTGGTATGGATGTGGTCAGGCGTAATATCCAATCACTTAATGGCTCGGTTGAAGTGTCATCTGCTGCAGGTGTTGGGTCTACCTTTACTATTCGCTTGCCACTTACGCTGGCTATTTTAGATGGTCAGTTAGTGAGGGTTGCAAAGCACACCTATATTATTCCATTAATATCTATTGTTGAATCATTACAAATTGATATCAATAAAGTCAGTCGAGTGGGTAAAGACTTAGACGTACTTAGACTGCGTGATGAATACATTCCTATCTTGCGTTTATACAGTATTTTCAATCATCAAGGTGCGATAGAAACGCTTGATAAAACCTTGTTAGTGGTAGTTGAAAGCGATAATCAAAAAATTGGTTTGTTAGTTGATGATTTATTGTCACAGCAACAAGTAGTGATTAAAAGTTTAGAAGCTAATTACCAAAAAGTAGATGGCGTGTCAGGTGCCACTATATTAGGGGATGGTCGGGTTTCGTTGATTGTCGATATCAGCGGCTTAATTAAATTATCAGGATTAAGAAAACCCGGTAGCCAAGAATTGATTATTGAATCGCAAGCTAACTTGGAGGCTTCATGATCTCTGCGCACAGCGAATTAAATAACAAAATAATGCTTGAACAGGGCCAAGGAGTTAAGCAGTTTTTAACCTTTATTATGGCTGATGAAGAATACGGTGTTGATATTTTAACTGTTCAAGAAATTCGTAGTTGGGAGGAGATCACCGAGATCCCGAATGCCCCAGATTATGTAAAAGGGGTGATTAATCTACGTGGCACCATAGTACCTATTTTAGATCTTAGATTACGGTTTGGCTTAGCGACGATTGACTATGGACCGTTAACAGTGGTGATCGTAGTGAAAGTAATTTTTGAGCAAAATAGCAAGATTATGGGAATGGTAGTCGATGCCGTATCTGATGTTTACAGTATTGTAGAGCAAGATGCGAAGACGGTGCCTAACTTTAGCGGCTCAGAGAATGCTGAATTTATCGCAGGGTTAGTGAATGTCGGTGAGAAGATGGTCGCGTTATTGGACCTGCAAAAAACAATGGATATTTAGCCAAATACTAAATATAGCAAATGGTGATCAACAAGAAGGTGATGGGCATGGGGTGGTTTAGTAATTCTAAAAAATCAAATAATGATTTAATCGTTACGGCATTAAATAAGTCACTTGCGGTGATTGAGTTTGAGCCTAGCGGCATAATTATTACGGCGAATAATAACTTTTTAGATGTAATGGGTTACCCCTTAGAAGAAATTCAGGGCCAGCATCATTCAATATTTGTATCTAAAAAAGAAGCTCAGAGCAGTGAATATAAAAGCTTTTGGCAAAGCTTGAAAGGCGGAGAGTTTATTGCTGATGAGTTTAAGCGGATCAGTAAAAGTGGCAAAGAAGTGTGGATCCAAGCAACTTATAACCCCGTTAAGGATGAGCATGGAAATGTTATAAAAGTTGTGAAATTTGCCAGTGATATTTCGGCGCAAAAGATGGTCGCTGTTGAAGCTGCGGAGCAAATTGCTGCTATTAGTAAATCTCAAGCGGTGATTGAGTTTGATTTAGATGGCAGCGTGTTGACCGCGAATGACAACTTTTTGCAGACATTTGGTTATCAGTTAGAGGAAATAGTCGGACGGCATCATCGTATATTTATTGAGCCTGAGGTTGCTAAAAGTGAGCAATACCAACTGTTTTGGCAAAAATTAGGCCGTGGTGAATTTGACTCCGGTGAGTATTTACGTATTGCTAAAGATGGCAGTGAAGTATGGATCCAAGCATCTTATAATCCAATATTTGATCTCAGTGGCAAACCTTATAAGGTGGTTAAATATGCGACAGACATCACAGCTCAAAAAGAATTAGAAAAAGAATCAAAAAGGGATGCTGATCTATCGAGCGCATTAACGATCTGCCAGGCGAGTGTGATGATGGCAGACAATGATTTACAGATAGTGTTTGCTAATAATCAACTAAAACAAATGCTCCAAGCCAGACAAGGTGAGCTGCAGAGTGTACTAGGTGATTTTTCCGTCAATAGTATAGTGGGCTCAAGTATTACGGCATTTTTTGAAAATACAGCACAGCAGGCTCAGTTGTATACAAACTTGACCGACTCTATTGAATCAAAACTAGAAATTGCATCGTTAATTTTTAATATTATTGCGACCCCTTGGTTTAATAAAGAAGGTAAACGATTAGGAACTATAATTGAGTGGCAAGATTTAACCGAAAGTATTAAAAAAGCGACTGCTGAAAAACGTGCTGCTGAAGAAAATCTTAGGGTGCGTCAAGCCCTGGATCGAGTTGCAACAAATACCATGATTGCAAATACTAAAAACGATATTATTTATATGAATGAAGCAGTGCAAAATATGATGCGCAACGCTGAGCAAGATTTACGTCGCGATTTACCTAATTTTGATAGTAGCCAGTTATTAGGGCAAAACATTGATGTATTTCATAAAAATCCAGCGCATCAACGCAATCTGTTAAGCAAGCTAACCGATACTTACAGTGCAGAGATACTGGTTGGCGGGCGCACTTTTGGTTTAGTTGCTAACCCTATTTTTAACTCAGAAAATGAACGAATCGGCACTGTGGTGGAGTGGGAAGATCGAACAGCCGAAGTCGCAATAGAAAAAGAAATTGCTGACTTAGTCAGCTCTGCACGCAAAGGTAATCTAGACGCTCGTGTTACAGAGCAAGGTAAGGGCGGTTTCTTTTTACGTTTAGCTAAAGGTCTAAATGGTTTAATTGGTATTGTTGATGATGCTGTCACCGGTACTGCTAATATGCTTGATGCGATGGCCAATGGTGATTTATCAAAACGGATAGAGCAAGAGTATCAGGGGTCGTTTGAAAAACTCAAGCGTGATGCCAATACCACGGCTGATAAATTAACGGAAGTCATTAATCGTATTAATACCTCGGCAACCTTAGTGGCAAGTGGGGCAGAGGAAATATCTCAAGGCAACGCTGATCTAAGCCAGCGTACAGAAGAGCAGGCCTCATCGCTTGAAGAAACAGCATCTAGCATGGAGGAAATGACCAGTACAGTACGTCAAAATGCTGATAATGCAAAAGTGGTTAATGAATTAGCAGAAGAAACGCGCGACAAAGCGCAGCAAGGGGGCGAAGTTGTTAATCGCGCGGTGATCAGCATGTCGGCAATTAATGAGTCGAGTAAAAAAATTGCCGATATTATTAGCGTGATTGACGAGATTGCCTTTCAAACTAATTTATTAGCTCTTAATGCCGCTGTTGAAGCTGCTAGAGCTGGTGAACAAGGGCGTGGCTTTGCTGTCGTTGCCGGCGAAGTGCGTAATCTAGCGCAGCGTTCCGCGGGGGCTGCAAAAGAAATTAAAGAGTTGATCAGAGATAGCGTTGGTAAAGTTGAAGATGGCACTTTATTAGTTAATGAATCAGGAGCCACTTTAAAAGAAATTGTTATTGCAGTACAAAAAGTAACTGAAATGATATCTGATATTGCAGCAGCATCCGAAGAGCAAAGTTCAGGTATTGAGCAAGTCAACAAAGCTATTTCGCAAATGGATGAAATGACCCAGCAAAATGCGGCCTTAGTTGAGCAAGCATCCGCGGCCAGCGAGTCAATGTCAGAGCAAGCGAATGATATGACCCGGTTACTGAACTTTTTTACTATAAGTCAGCAAGACGCTGTAATTAATACTGCATCAGTAACTCCTACTACCGCGCCACCACGTAGTAATAATATCCGTAGTAAAGCGCGAGGTAATAACTTTGCTAATTCAGCTGATGAATGGGAGGAATTTTAACGTTTTTTGCAATCGGATTACTAGTTAAGCCTCTGTACTTTGAAAAATCCAGAGTCTTAACTTTTAGCAATTTTGTTAATATTCAATCGCAGCTCAGTCACGCCTATTGCGAGTAATTGTAATGAAAGAGTTTTTACTAACCGACCATGATTTCAAGCAAATAGCTGCAATAGTTTATGACGCGTGTGGCATTGTATTAGGTGATCATAAACGAGAAATGGTCTATTCACGTCTTGCTCGTCGGCTCAGAACATTGCAGCTGACAAATTTTAAACAGTATTTAGCTTATTTAGAGGCACATAAAGAGCAAGAATTTAGTGATTTTATCAATGCAATAACAACTAATCTGACTTCTTTTTTTCGTGAATCACATCATTTTGATTATTTGCAATCCCATGTAATACCAAAGTTATTAGTGACAAATAAAAGTACTCGGCGAGTTCGGATATGGTCTGCAGGTTGTTCAACTGGGGAAGAACCCTATTCTTTAGCTATGACCTTACATGGGTTATTTCCAGCCGATTGGGATGTGAAAATTTTAGCCACTGATTTGGATTCAAACGTATTAGCTAAAGCACAATCAGGTACCTACACTGCGGCTAATGTGAATGGACTTGAACAACATCAATTACAGCGCTGGTTTCTAAAAACTAAAGATGGTGAGTTATTCAAAGTTAAACCTGAATTACAGCAAAAAATTCATTTTAAGCGGTTGAATTTATTACAAGACTGGCCAATGAAAGGGCCTTTTGATGTGATCTTTTGTCGTAATGTGGTGATTTATTTTGATAAAGAAACAAAAGATCAGCTATTCCACCGTTATTGTCATATTTTAGCTGATCATGGATACCTATTATTAGGTCATTCTGAAACCATGGGAAAGGAGCATAGTGAGTTTAAAAACTTAGGTAAAACTATGTATCAGAAGGTGATTTATGGATAGTCATTTTAAGCCAGTATTACATGGCTTTGAGCATATTAAGCGGTTTTGGGACTCAGGTCAGCGGCAAGTTATTGCTAAAGTATTGCCCGGTGAATTTTACGTGTCAAAAAACGATGAGATGATTTCCACTGTGCTAGGTTCATGTATTGCAGCTTGCATTTATGATGACAAGCTTGGTGTGGGTGGCATGAATCACTTTATGTTACCGATTGAAAAAGGCGCAGAGCCAACTAGTGCGCATAACTTAAATTGTCGTTATGGTAACTGGGCGATGGAGTTTTTAATTAATGAAGTACTTAAAAATGGCGCCTCTAGGCAAAATCTAAAAATAAAACTGTTTGGCGGCGGTAAAATTATTCGCTCGATGACAGATATTGGCCTTGGTAATATTCGCTTTGCTTACTCTTATGTGCAAGAAGAAGGGCTAGAATTAGTGTCTCATGATGTGGGGGGGCCTTGGCCGCGTAAGGTCAATTTTAACCCTCAAACAGGCAAAGCACAGGTTAAAAAATTGCGCGACATGCACACTGATGTGATTGAAAAACGCGAAGTCCGTTATTTACACGATATTGAAGAACAAGATTCTAAAACCGATATTGAGTTATTTTAAGGGGTAAAAAATGGTCAAGGTGTTAGTGATTGATGACTCGCCATTGATTCGACGAGTATTGACGGAGGTACTACACCAGGCTGATGATATTCAGGTCGTAGGGTGTGCAGAAGACCCTTATCAAGCACGAGAAATGATTAAACAGCTTAATCCCGATGTGCTGACTTTAGATATTGAAATGCCGAAAATGGATGGTATTAGTTTTTTGAAAAACCTAATGCGTCTACGGCCTATGCCTGTGGTAATGATATCAACGCTCACCCAAAAAGGTTCACCGATGACTTTGGAGGCGCTGGAATTAGGGGCAGTTGATTTTATAGCTAAGCCGACAGTCAATGTATCTGAGCAATTAAGCCAGTATGCTAAATTAGTGCAACAAAAGGTCCGTACGGCAGCGGCTGCACGAGTACGGCCTTTTAAATTAAGCCAAGTACAACCTATCGAAACGTTAAGTAATGCACAGTTTAGTATCAATAAGGTTTTGGCGATTGGAGCTTCAACAGGAGGAACAGAGGCGATTAAAGAGGTGCTAATAAGAATGCCAGAAAACTGCCCTCCGATCGTTATCACGCAGCATATTCCACCTGTGTTTAGTAGTTCATTTGCTTTGCGCATGGATAGGACATGTACTATCAATGTCAAAGAGGCGCAGCAAGGCGATAAGTTAAAAGCTGGCTGGGCGTTTATCGCCCCGGGTGGTCAACACTTAAGCGTTATACAGCAAGGAGGCAGCTTATATTGTCAGCTTGATGAGAGCGAGCCGGTTAACCGTCATCGTCCTGCGGTTGATGTATTGTTTAACTCGCTGGTTAAAGTGTGCCCTAAAAATACCATCGCAGCTTTATTAACGGGTATGGGGAGCGATGGTGCGCAAGGTTTACTGGCGCTAAAACAGCATGGTGCTTATACCGTAGCGCAAGATGAACTATCGTCAGTGGTATGGGGCATGCCTAAAGCCGCTGTAGAGATCGGAGCAGCTTTAGCGGTGGTCTCGCTTGATAAAGTGACGCAGCATCTACTAAACCAAGCAATGAAAAAGTAGTCACCTTATAAACTTGAGCTGATTATCCCGGGCTCAGGTTGATAATTATCAAGGGATTATATTTTTACTGCACAATTACCCACGGTTGTGAAAACCAATAATAGCTATTCTTATGAGCAATTGATGGCGCTGTGCAGTTAAATCGTGATCGCCCTTGAGCTAAATTTTTCGGTGAATTTATGGTCACAGTATCAGCTGCTGACCAGTCTAGTTTTGCCTGACCGATGCCCGATACATAACAAGCTAGCTGACTTTTATGAAAGTCTCCCATATTAAATTTAATGCTGATCTGAGGTGGATTTTGGCTGGTCACGCTATCAATATAAGTAAGCTCTTGGATTGAAAATGCGCGAGAGTTTAGTTTGGTCACTAGCGTATCAAGCTTGCTATAAAACCCAGAAGCCGGAAAGCGTGGTAAACGGCTAAAATCAGAATCTTTGTTGATGGCACCAGAGTGTTGGCCAATACCAATAAAGCCCAACTCTTTCACTAAACTTTGTAATTGGTTATTAAACTCGCCATATGGATATGCTAAGTATTTATAGTCATGGCCAATTTCTTCTTTGATCCGTTGTTGTGATGACAAAATATCTTGCTTAATACGCGCCTGCCATTGTTGGGGTGTTTCATCGGCTAATTTACGATGTAGGTAATCATGTTGTGCGCTGTGATTGCTGATCAGAGCACCTTTTTTGGCAAGTTCTCTGAGTTTATTCCAGCCCATTACATAGCCTTTACCTTCATCAATCAATTTTGGATTAACGAAAATCGTATAGGGGTAAGCAAACTTTTCTAATATCGGCGCTGCTTGTTCATAATTATTGTTGTAACCATCATCAAAGGTAATAGCGACGGTTTTATCTGGTAAACTTTGGCCTTGTTGTAAAGCAGATAGTAATTCATTCAGTGGCACTACGTTAAAGTCATGCTGTTTTAGATAGTTTAAATGCTCAGTGAAGGTTTCTGCACTGACACTGGTGACTGCTGGCAGGGTCTCACTGACATGGTGATACTGTAAAATAACTGCGCTGTGAGCAGGTAAAGATAGACAAAAGAGGATCGATAGCAGACTGTGAAAAAATTTCTTAATCGTCATAAAGCACACCATAAAAGCTTGCTGTTGTTAGCTGGTCCAATGATATTATCAAATATAACCGTGCCACTGTTAGGAATAGTTGATACTGCAGTAATAGGGCATCTTGGTAGTGCTCATTTTCTTGCCGGAATTGCCTTGGGCGCCACGGTAATTTCATTGCTATTTTGGTTGGCGGGCTTTTTACGCATGAGTACCACAGGGCTGGTTGCGCAAGCTTATGGCAAGAAAGATTATCCTCAATTAGCCGGATTATTAAAGCGCAGTTTAGTATTAGCGCTTATCGTGGCATTTTCTTTAATTGCTTTATCGCCACTTATTAAAAATGCCATAGCTTACCTTTCTGGTTCCAGTGCGCAGGTGCTCGCACAAGCTTATAGTTATTTTGAAATTCGTATTTTTAGTGCACCTGCGGCATTATGTAACTTGGTATTATTAGCTTGGATGTTAGGGATTCATTACGGTAAAGGGCCTTTTTATTTATTACTAGTTACTAATATCACCAACATTGTTTTAGATATTTATTTTGTTGTGTACTTAGATTGGCAAGTCGCCGGAGCTGCTTGGGCATCGTTGATTGCCGATTATACCGCGCTATTATTTGCATTATTCTTGGTTTTTAGGTTAGCGAAAAAAATGACTGTGCCGCTATTTTTAGGTGGGTGGTTTAGCCGAGATAAAATGTGGGCGTTATTAAGTATTAACCGTGATATTTTTATTCGCTCCTTAATTTTACAACTGTGTTTTAGCTTTATGACCTTCTATGGTGCACGCATTGGCGAGGTAACGCTTGCGGTAAATGCTGTATTACTGAACTTTTTAATGCTAGTGAGCTTTGCTCTTGATGGTATTGCCTATGCAAGTGAAGCAAAAGTTGGCCAAGCAAAAGGTCAACATAGCGTACGACGTATAAACTTATGGGTAAAAATAAGCGTATTTTGGGGAATGCTATTTGCTTTTTGTTATAGCGTGTTTTTTGCATTGTTTGGTTCGCAAATTATTACCTTATTAACAGATATTCCTGAAGTGATCAAAGCCGCCTATGAATACTTACCATGGTTGATTTTTATGCCATTAGCGGCAATGAGTTGCTTTTTGTTTGATGGTATTTTTGTTGGCCTAACCAGAGCTCAAGATATGCGAAATACTATGCTAATTTCAGCATTAGTTGGATTCTTTGGCGTGTTTTGGGTGTTTAATGCTTGGCAAAATCATGCGCTTTGGTTAGCAATGACCTGCTTTATGCTACTGCGTGGCGTTACATTGGTCGTACGTTATAAGCAGTTGCAAACAGCGCAGCAGTTACTGAATTAATAGAAATAGCAATAAATCTAAAGTTCACTTATAACTTTGGATTTATTGTGCTAAAACGGCGTCGTTAAGCACTGTTTATTTTAACTTCGATTCGCATCTTGGGATGGCTTAGATATATGACTGAACTTTATCATTGGTTTGATTTAATTGGCATCGCCGTATTTGCCATGTCAGGCACTTTAATTGCCTATGATAAAAAAATGGATGGCTTTGGAGTCGTGGTACTGGCGACGGTCACCGCGATAGGTGGTGGCACAATTCGAGATTTGATTTTAGATGTTCCGGTATTTTGGTTACACGACCAAAGTTATTTTATCGCGATATTTGCGTCTGTCTTTGTTACCACGCGATTGATCAATAAGCAAAAATCAATTCCTTTATATCATTTACAAGTTGCAGATGCGTTTGGTTTAGCGTTCTTTGCTGTAATGGGGGCGCAAAAAGCATTGCTCGCGGGGATGCCAGCTACAACCGCAATTATTATGGGAGTGATCACCGGTTGCTTTGGCGGAGTAACGCGAGATGTGTTGGCAGGCAATATTCCTATGCTATTAAAAGGTGAGCTATATGCAATTACTTGTATTGCTGGTGGTATTGTTTATACCCAAGCAATTGTATTGAACATTGAGACAGAGATAGCGATGGTGTTAGCGATGTTAACCACCTTGCTGTTACGCCTTGCAGCAATGAAATGGCAACTAACACTACATATTTTTAAATATCCTGACTAGACTGTAAAGAACAGAACGTTACAGGGACAAAGGATGTCATTAGCTCGAATTTATTCTCGTGCCCAAGTGGGTATTCAAGCACCTGAAGTGATCGTTGAGGTGCATCTAGGTAATGGTTTACCAGCATTTCATATTGTAGGTTTGCCCGAAGCCTCAGTAAAAGAAGCCAAAGATCGTGTACGCAGCGCATTAGAAAACTCTAAATTTGGTTTTCCAGACCAACGCATTACAGTCAATTTAGCACCTGCTGATTTACCCAAAGAGGGGGGGCGTTTTGATTTAGCGATTGCGGTTGGTATTCTCATCGCTTCAGAGCAAATTGTTTGCACTGATATTGAACGCTATGAATTTTATGGTGAGCTGGCACTGAATGGCGAAGTGCGTGGCGTGAATGCAATACTCCCATCAGTTTTAGCAGCTAAAGCACAAGGGCGTTGTTGTTTTTTACCTTTAGTAAATGACAGTTTAGCGAGTTTAGTAAATGGCGTTGAGCGCAAAGCGGTCTCTTCTATCCAAGAAGTATGGAGTGATTTACTCAATCAGCAGCCTTTACCTCTTAATATTAGCTACCCAGAACAGCAACATAGCGGTGTTGAATTCTTAATTGATTTAAGTGATGTAAAAGGCCAGCCGGGCGCGAAAAGGGTGTTAGAAATCGCTGCGGCGGGTGGCCATAATTTACTTTTTTTGGGGCCACCTGGTACGGGGAAGTCAATGCTCGCGCAACGTATGCCGACTATTATGCCGGGCATGTCTGATGATGAGGCACTTTCCACCGCAGCGTTGTATTCAATTATTGGCCAAAGTGTCGATCTAACTAACTGGCGCAAGCGACCATTTCGTAATCCTCATCACACATGCTCCGCTGTGGCGCTAGTCGGAGGCTCTTCAAACCCAAAACCAGGGGAGATTTCACTGGCACATAATGGCGTATTATTTCTTGACGAACTACCTGAGTTTGAACGTAAGGTGCTTGACTCATTACGCGAGCCAATGGAGACAGGCACTGTAACGATTTCAAGAGCGGCAAGGCAAATGGAGTTTCCTGCACAGTTTCAATTAATTGCGGCTCTTAATCCAAGTCCTACGGGTTGTCATAATGATAAGCGCGCAACTCCGGATCAAGTTATGCGTTATTTATCGCGAGTGTCAGGACCATTTATTGACCGTATTGATTTACAAATAGAGCTACCACGTTTAAATAGCGCGCAATTGCAAAGCACTCAAGAAGAACAAAGTAGTGCGACTGTGCGCACGCGGGTCGAGTCGGCATATAATCTGCAATTGCGTCGCCAAGGTAAAGTCAATGCGCGACTTAATAATAAAGAAATGAGTGTGCATTGCGCGCTTGCAGCGCCGGAGTTACAGTTTTTAGCTAAAGCCAGTGAAAAGCTATCATTATCGCCACGCTCTTATCATCGAGTGATCAAAGTAGCGCGAACAATTAGTGATCTAAAAGGGCAAGATAATATTAGTTTAGATGAACTAAAAGAGGCACTCAATTATCGTGCATTTGAACGTTTGTTATCACAATTAACCCAGTATTAGTGGTTAGATTGCATTAAATTGACAGCATGTAGCCTTTACCGCGTACCGTAACGATGCGTTTTTGGTCTTTTTCATCGCTCAGTTTTTTACGTAAGCGACCAATTAAAACATCAACAGTTCTGTCATTTGGACTCCAATCTGGCTGGCCAATTTCTTCTGATATTTTTTCACGAGACGTGGCTTTTCCTGCGTTTGAGATCAAACAAATTAACACTTTATGTTCCGCTTCAGTGAGCCTAGATTCAATGCCATTAGCAGTGATTAAAGTGCGGTTGTCTGGATGCAGTTTGAAGTCAGCATATTCAATAAATTCTTCGCTTTCATCGCTACTGTTATTATTGCTTTTTAAGCGCTTATAAAGTGCTCTTATACGCAGTTCAAGCTCTAATAAATCAACAGGTTTACAAATATAGTCATCAGCGCCTTGAGCAAGTCCGGCAATACGATCGGCTTGAGAATCTCGGCTTGAAAGCATGATCACACCAATGTCTGTGAGGGTGTTGAGTTCTTTTGCTAAATGTAAGCCATCACGTTTAGGTAATACTATGTCAATAATTGCTAATGATATGGCATCATAATTATTAGCGCGAGATTGCACTATAGCTAAGGCATCAGCGCCAGTTGCATCATTCTCAATGCAAAATTCAGTCTCTGCAAAATGATTGATTATGCGTTTAACTAATAGTTCGTCATCTTCAACCAATAAAACATGAATAGTCATAGTATCTTAATTACCTTTAATGATGCCTCTATGTTATCACTCATTCGTAAAAGGTGAGAAGGGCGATTTTTAGTATTTATGCACTATTTAGGTGATTATTTAATTATTATCAACAGGTAAACATACTAGGTTTACCTGTTGAACAGAATAAAAGCTACTTTTCAGGGTATAAGTACTGCCACCACTGTGGTTGCTCTTTTAAATGCTTATCGAAGTAGGCAAGCATAGTATTCCACCAATCAAAGCGTTGATCGCGAGCAAAAATTTGATGGTCCGCCCCTTTATATTCAATAAGATCAACATCTTTGCCAAGTAGTTTCAGCGCAGTGTACATAGTGTGACTTTCGCCTACTGGTACATTGGTATCAGCATCACCATGTAATAGCAGTAGCGGTGTAGTTACTTTGTCTGCGTGGAAAACCGGACTGTGTTGGCTGTATAGTTCACTATTATTCCAAGGGTAGCTGTTTTTAGAAGCTTCGCCAGAATATAAATAGCCCCACCAACCATGACCCCAATACGAGGTAATATTAGAAATACCTGCGTGCGCGATTGAGGCACTAAACATATTTGTTTTAGTGGTTAGTAACATAGTCATAAAGCCACCGTATGATGCGCCTAAATTACCTAAACGATTTTTATCAATAAATGGATACTGTTTTAATAGCGCTTGGGTACCTTGCATAATATCGTCAGCAGTATATTGACCCCACGCATTCACATGCTTAGCGGAGAACTGTTGGCCAAACCCAGTTGCGCCTGTCGGTTGCACTACATAGACTACATAGCCATGCTCGGCCCATAAATTGAAAGGATAACGGCCAGTAAACCCGCGAGTAACCGGAGATGTACCGCCGTAGTAATATACTAATGCAGGGTAGTGTTTGTTCTTATCAAGATTGCTTGGAAAGTAAACACGACCTTTAATTTCAACACCTGCGGTATTGGTAAAGTTAAATTCATCTAAGCTGGCTATATCGGTATTCGCATACGCTTGTGGTTTAGAATCCCACAATGTGGTTGCGGTGTTTTTATTAATACTTAACTGTTTTAATTGCTGTGGAGATGATGCATTAGAGCCGCTAACTAAAATAGCTGGGCTGCGGTTGTTTGAAAAACTGAATTGTTCAACTACATCAAAACCTGTTTTGAGTTTGCTAAAGCGTTGTTTGCTTTTATCGTACAGGTACAAAGCAATCGTATCTTGCTCAGTGACTTTAACGAGGGCATCGCCATTAGCGAGCACTTCAAGTTGACCAATGGCAGGATCAAATTCACGACTTAATGGTGCTGCATTTTTACCATGATCAGTTAATAGGTAAAGCTGTCCATCATAGTTGTTGGCAAGCATATTCTCAGGTAGGTTTCTGCCTAAACCATCTTTAAAATCAGGACCCGCAGTGACATAAATGTCATCACCTGTGTATTTAGCTTGATTAAACGTAGTAAACTGACCAATAACTGTGTTGCTCGCATTGGCAATATTCAGTTCCACTAACTCTGTGGTGGGGTGAGTCGACGCTTGCATTACTTGCACACCACGACTCAGTAATACCGTACCACGTTTGCTATTAAAATCTTCAATACTGTGACTAAGTGGTCCTTGGCTCAATGCTTTACTCAGGCCTGTACTTATATCTAATAAGTAAGCTTGTGAGGTTGTGCGGGCATATGACCAGCGATCTTGTAAACCTTGGTAGTGTTTAGTTAGGCTGTTATCAGCTGCTGGTGATTTGGACCAGCTGAAGATTAAGCTGTTGTTATCGTAATAAGCAAAGTCACCCGCGCCCTCTAGGTTGTTGGCAATCACTTTAAGATTAAGGGTTTTGCGGTTTAATTGCTTTAATTTTCCATCTAATAGATAGACTAAATAATTGTTATCAGGGCTCCAAATAATGTTACTCGGTTGACCCGACTCAAAACGGTAAACTATTTGATTATCATCATTTTTTAGCTCAGTGATCACATTTGCTTGATTACCCGTGCTATCTTGATAATGGCGTTTTGCCACTAAATAGTGTTTGGCATCAGGTGCTAAAGATAGTGAACTGACCGTTGTGGCATCAAACAGTTGCTTGGCAGATAAACCATGTTGCTCTTTATTGCTAAAAGTTAATCGATCAATTGCTGCTTTAGGCTCGAAATCAACGTCAACATCGTGCCAATTAGCAACTTGTTCAGCAATAATCACTATTTGGTGATCGCCTTGCGGTAATGCCAGTTCATAGCTTTCTTTTGTGGCTGTTTGTTTTTCACCATTGATAAACAACTGCGCTTTTTCGATACCTTTAAGTGTCAATGTGCCTTGGCTAAAGCGCTCAGCATGAGTGGTAAACTTTAATGCTTGTAGACCGCCGAGGGTTAATGCATTTACTTTATCTAAGGTTTGCCATTTTAATTTTTCGCCAAATACCGTAATGCTTGTTGTTGGTTGTTGAATGCTAGGTAATAGGGCGTTAATAATCGCATCTTGATGCTCAGTTTGGTATGGCTTTAGCTGCATGTCGGCTGCAATTGGGCCAATAAACTTAATATCTGCTTTATCTAATGGTGCAGCCACTAGAGCGCTACTTAACGTGCTTAAAGTTAACACCGCGAGTGTGGTTGTTAGGCGAGGTGTTTTTCCGCGCCATAGTGAACTAAAATTCATTATTGAGCCTGATGTAGGGAATTTAATTTAATATAGCATGTGGTTGTGATGTCAAAAAGTGCTCTGCGATGGATTCCATTGCTCAGCAGTATAAGGTTTGAGGTTAGGGCTGACACTTGGTAAGGTGTTGAGCAATTGAGTAGCGTAGAGGTAACAGTGACATTATTAATCGTTTACATGGTAGCGGCGATTACGATTTCTTTTTTATGTTCGATTATGGAAGCCGTATTATTGAGTATAACGCCTAGCTATGTTGCAGTATTACGTAAAAAAAAGCCTAAACTAGCCAAGCGTTTCGAGCACTTGAAAACCAATGTTGATCAGCCTTTAGCTGCTATTTTAACCTTAAATACGGTTGCCCATACTGCTGGAGCTGCCGGTGTAGGGGCACAAGCTGCCGTAGTTTTTTCTGATGCGGCGGTGGGAATTGCTTCGGCGATAATGACTTTGTTAGTATTAGTGTTGTCGGAAATCATTCCAAAAACTCTGGGCGCAAAGCATTGGCGAACGCTTGCTCCTATGGTGACCAAAGCATTACAGTATTTAGTTATCGCACTCAAACCTTTTGTGTGGCTTGCTGAAAAACTCACCGGTATGTTGGGTCGTAATTACAACGAAGAGTACTATATTCGCCAAGAAATTGAAGCCATGGCTGATATGGGATCGCAATCAGGTGCCTTACATCAGGAAGAGTCTGAAATCATCCGTAGTTTATTGCATTTTCGTCACGCCAAATTAGATGCGTTAATTACCCCGCGTACCGTTTTGTTTAAAGTACATAAAGATTTAACCGTAAATCAATATTTGGCTGAGCATGGTTCAGCGTCGTTTTCTCGGGTGTTGGTATATGATAAAAATGGTGATGATATTATCGGTTTTGTACATAAAAACGATATTATGCTGGCGTATCATAGGTTGGGTGAAAACTATAAAATCAGTAAGTTGATAAAACCTATTTATACTGTGCCAGAGACTTTATACGTACCTACTTTATTGCATACTTTGCTAGCTGAGCGTACTCATATTTGTTTAGTGATAGATGAATATGGTGATGTGCAGGGGATTGTGACACTCGAAGATATGATCGAAGCGTTAATGGGCTTTGAAATAGTCGATGAGCATGATCAATCAGCTAATATGCAGGCAGTTGCTAAGCAACGCTGGCGTCAGCGCTTGGAAAGTAGCAATAAATTGTTAAGTGCTGAGAATACCATGGCGAAACGAAAAAATTAACGTCGGCTATGACTATTTAATGAAACCATATGTAGCCATGATTGCGCCCAACGAATAAATTCAATTTTGCCTTTTGGGCGACTGATCAAAAAGCCCTGCATTAAGATGTGCTCTTTAAAACGATCTAAGTATTCAAGCTCTTCAACGCGCTCAATGCCTTCAGCGACAATTGTTAAGTCATCTTGAATGGCTATATTTACTAAGCTACTAACAATGACTTGAGAAAATAAATCACTTTCAATATTACTGATCAAGGTACGATCTATTTTCACCTCAGTAAAAGGCAATGTTTTTAATTGCTGTACATTGGTAAAGCCGGTGCCAAAATCATCAAGAGAAATGCCAAAACCGCGCATTCGTAAACGGTTTAGAGTTTCTAGCTGTGCAGAACTGGATAAAGCATGCTGTTCTGTGATCTCTAAAATAATCTCACTTGGGGTCAGTTGATTAAGATGTAAAATTAAAGCCAGCTTATCCGGGCAGCTTAAATCTTCTAGCTGGCAGGGGGACAAATTAAAAGCCAGTTTAAGTTTGTAGCCTAAACGAGTTTTTATTTCTGAGAAATCGCCTGTTGCCTTTTCAAACAACTGAAACGTGATCAGATTAATTAAATCTAAATCTTCAGCAACACAAATAAACCGTTCAGGTAAAAATATAGCACCTTGTGCTGCGGTCACAATTCTGGCTAATACTTCTACGCTTTCAACTTTATTATTAGTACGGTTTATTTTTGGTTGATAAAACGGCGTTATCTCATTATGGCTTATCGCATGCAGTAATTGCGTTTCAGAAATTGGTTCTGTGGGCTTTTCAGTATGACAAGCTAAATACTCTAGTTTTTGTAGCAGTGTATAAACTTGGTTGAGTTGTACTGGTTTGGCGATATTACCAATTAAATGTACGTTGTTTTTACGCGCTAAATCAGCCGCTAAATCAATGATTTTTGAATTCATTTCAGAAATAATGACAATTGCCCCAGGGTAATGTAACTCGCCAAGGTGACGAATAAGCTCCATGCCATCCATGTTCGGCATATTCAGATCAGTAAATACGGCATCAAAAGCATATGGATGCGCTTTTACTTTATTGAGGGCATCTTGCGCATCTAAACAGGTTGTTACATTGGGCACATCAAGCTCATTTAAGATAGCCTGCATCACTACTAAAATAGCTTTTGAATCATCAACGACCAAAATGCTGCGTGCTAGCTTTGTCATTTTCTTCCCTGAAATAAAATTTACTCGTTAACTAAAAGTAGTCGAGAATAGCGAAGGTGTCAGCTTTATAGTTGCAAATATATTCCATAATCTAGCTAAAAAAATGGGTATACTAACGATATAATTTTTAAGATTTGAAGTGACATCATGCAAATACAGCTGACCCTTGCTGATCAACAATTTAGTTTAGTGCTCGCGGGGCAACAAATTGTAAAAATTTTTCAGCAACAACAGGCAATCGGATTTGATAATCCACGTGTTAACTATTTTGAATTTAAGCTAAATAATCAAGTGATTGGTTTAGACACCAGTACGGTCATTGAGCATAGTATAGCGCTACATATTGATAATGAATTTGTAAAACAACTGACATTACCGCCTATTGAAAAAACTAAACCTAAGCAGGGGCTGCTTGGATTATTTGCGCTCGGTTTTAAGATTTTTAAAAGTGCGAAAGTCGTCAAGGTAGTATTAGCGGGCGCCTCAGTGGCTGGTTATGCTTGGTTATTTACGTTTGAGTTTGCGCTTATGCTAATTGCTTGTTTGGTGATCCACGAGTACGGCCATGTCAGAGCAATGCAATATTTTGGTATTAAAACCAAGGGTATCTATTTAATCCCATTTGTTGGCGGGCTTGCCGTAAGCGACGATAAAATTACCACCCGCTGGCAAGATGTGGTGATTTCTTTAATGGGGCCTGCATTTGGTTTGATCACCTCCGTACTTGGTGTGGTGCTTTATTATGCCACCGAGATGGAAATATTTGCCGGGGTCGCAGTACTCAGCGCATTATTGAATTTATTTAACTTGCTGCCTATTTTACCGCTTGATGGCGGGCATGTATTAAAAAGTATTAGCTTCTCAATGCGTTCATGGGTTGGTTTAAGTATTTGTATTTTAGGCGTGTTATTTGGCTTATGGCTAAGCTACACCTTTGGTTTAATGCTATTAGTGTTTTTCTTATTTATCGGTGCACTGGAAATCGCCTTTGAATGGCGCGGCCGCCACTATTCGCATTTACTGCCACTAGATAAATACGGGCAAGGTTTTTCGGCTGTGATGTACGCTTTGGTAGTTGCAGGCCATGTGGCTGTGATGATGCATTTTGCTGATTCTGAAAACGCAATTTTAAGCCTGCCAATGAAAATTCTATCGAGTTAACAAATTTAAATAGCGTGAGGTGTTACTCACGCTGTATTTTTGCAGCAAGCGTTACGGATAAAAACTCAACATCAATGATATAAACACGCCGGTTATAATTAGCTGCACTAAACAAAAGCCCATAATGTCTTTGGCTTTTAGGCCGGCAATTGCCAATACCGGTAAAGCCCAGAATGGCTGAATAAGATTAGTCCACGCATCCCCCCACGCTACTGCCATCGCGACGCGCGGCATATCTGCACCCAGAGCTTGTGCTGCGGGTATCACTATAGGCGCTTGTACAGCCCATTGGCCGCCACCTGAGGGCACAAATATATTTACTAAGCCAGCACTTAAAAAGCTCCAAAATGGCAATGATTGTGCACTGGCGATGGCGATAAATCCTTGTGATATCTGCTGCGCCAAACCCGTTTGTACCATGATTGCCATGATCCCTGCATAAAATGGAAACTGGATAATAATCCCTGCGCCGCTGGGGACTGCTTGCTGCAGGCTATTAAGTAAATTATACGGCGTTTGATGCAGTAAAATCGCAGAAAATAAAAACAGTGCAATCACACTGTTTAAATTAAGTGAGCCGCCACTAAACACAAAATAATTAGCTAAATAAACTAGCCCAAGTACTCCAATGCCTAGTCCTAATAACTTACTGTGTTCAATTTTATCGGCAGGGCGACTAACATTGTAGGGCTTAGGTATCGGTTCTGCTAATAGCGTTTTATCAACATAAATGCTGTCTTTTGCGCTGGGTAACATATAACGATTAACCAGTGGCATAATGATAAATAAGCCAATAACTATAGCTATATTAAATCCTGAAAACAGTGTTTCGCTGGTGTTTATCACACCAATGCTTTGCTGTGCAAAATGCCCTGACGTTGCGATAGTTAAAGGAATTGAGCCTGCCAAGCCACCATGCCAAACAATAAAGCCAGAATACGCACTGGCAACCAGTAAGCGATAATCAACGAGTGTGTGGCGGGCAATTGCTTTGGCAAATAAAGCGCCAATAACTAAGCCAAATCCCCAGTTAATCCAACTGGCGAGTAATGATACGAAAGTCACTAATAAAATAGCTTTTGGCGCAGTATTGGCAAGTTTTGCTAATTGCGTGAGCAGTCGGCTCATCATCGGTGTACTTGCCAGCATATATCCGGTGAGTAATACCAACAGCATCTGCATGGCAAAACTTAGTAAGTTCCAAAAACCACTGCCCCACGCGCTCAGCACTTGTTGTGGGTTTGAAGGTGTCACTACACACGCAATTATAAAGGTAAGTAGTGTGAGTAAAATAACAAAAATAAATGGATCGGGTAGGTAACGTTCCACTAATTTAGTGAACGGTTTGGCAACATGATTTAGCATAATGATTGTGTGTTTTGATTATTGCTACATATTGCCAATTAATCACGAAAGCGTTTAATTGGCAAATAGAGTTGTAGTCGTGGTATTAAATCGCGTATTTGTTCGTCATTATAACAAACGTTAATTCAAGCACTAGCGTGGCATAAGCCACGCTTAGATACAGTGCTATTTCTGTGGTGCGAGGACCGCTTTTAAACGTGTTTGTACTTCTTCTACGAGTAAGTCTGGTTGAAATTTAGATAAAAACGCATTGCAACCCACTTTCTCGACCATGGCTTGGTTAAAGCTGCCACTGAGGGATGTGTTAAGTACCACATGCAGATTTTTTAAGCGGTTATCGTTACGGATCTCGTGCGTTAAGCGATAACCATCCATTGCTGGCATTTCTGCATCGGTGATCACCATCAGTAATTCTTTTTCTACGTCCATGCCTTTATCAGCCCAGGCTTTAAGCATATTGAGTGCTTCAAGACCATTACTGGCTGGGATAATCTCAATACCCAACTGCGTTAATGTATCGCTCACTTGTTTTCGTGCTGTAGGTGAGTCGTCAGCATGGAGTATTTTTCGGCCAACAAATTCGTTTACGATACTTTGGTCAAGTACCTCATCAGAGATTTGCACTTCGTACTCAATAATCTCTGCTAGTACTTTTTCTACATCAATGATCTCTACTAACTGCTCTTGGCCATCACGTTGAATTTTAGTGAGCGCAGTTAGATAATGATTTTTACCGATAGAGGAAGGCGGTGGCATTATATCTGACCATGTCATATTAACGATTTGATCAACCTTACCAATTAAAAACCCTTGTACTGTACGATTGTATTCAGTGATCACTAAGTTACTATCTTCAGTATTCTTAGCCGCAGACATGCAAATCGCTTGGCGTAAATCAATAACAGGGATTGATTCACCACGAATATTGGCCACGCCTGATATTTTAGGATGGGCATGTGGAATGATACTAAGATGCGGCAGTTTCACTACTTCTTTAACTTTAAAGACATTAAGAGCAAACAAGTGACGACTGTGCAAATAAAACAATAATAACTCTAAGCGATTTTCACCAACGAGTTGAGTTCGTTGATCAACAGAAGCTAATACACCTGACATAACACGCTCGACTTTATAATTAATAATTCAAGTATAGCTTACACTGTTCTACTTTAAAAAAGCAGTCTAGATAATAATCTTGATCCTCAAAGGTATTTCAAGCATTGCCTTCATTTCAGCATTACAGTAACTTATCGGATAATTGATAGCTGAATAACCAAGTGTGGGCATGCCTTTTATATTTAAACGATTATTTTTACTAGTCAGAAATCATATTGATCAGGTTAGTTGGCAAGCTGTCGCTATTGCTACATTATTACATATGGTCTTGATCTGGTTGTTGTTAATCTTCGCAGGAGAAGCCGCACTAAGGCCCGTTAGCACCTTTGTTTATTACTATATCGTTACTACCTCAACGGTAGGATATGGTGATTTTAGTGCAACTACAGATCTGGGTAGATGGATTGTGGCGATACTGCAAATTCCATTTGGTTTAGCTTTATTTGGTGTCCTGTTAGGTAAAACAGGGCAAACAGTTACTTATTTAATTAGGCGCGCTATGACGGGTGATAAAAGTTTTGCACATTTTCACAATCACATTATTATTTTTGGCTGGCATCAAATTCGTACTAAAAAAATGATTGATTATATTCTCGCTGACCAAAAGCGTTTGGATCGACGAATTTTGCTTGCGGTCACAGAGTCAATGGAGCATCCGTTTTTAGCTAATGCCCATGTTGATTTTGTGCGCTTAACTAGTTTTACAGATTTAAGCGAGCTGGAAAGGGTCGCAATTAAACTGGCAGATAAAATTATTATTGACGGGCAAGACGACGACGAAACTTTTACCACCGCCCTGCGCATTAGTAAATTAGTGAAAGATGACTGCCATATTAGTGCGCACTTTAACGATGAGAGTAAAGTCGAAATGCTACTAGAACATTGTTACAACGTGGAATGTTCAACGGCTAAGTCAGCCGAAATTCTAGTACGTTCAATGCAAGACCCCGGCTCAAGTCGTGTACAAGAGGAATTATTATCTACTTTGCATGGTGATACCCAGTTTAGTTTAGCTATTCCTGCTGATTTAGCGGTAATGGAATTTGGTAAATTATTTCATCATTTTAAACACGACCATGATGCTATTTTACTTGGTGTTGCTCACAACCTGAGTGCGCAAAATATGGATTTAAATCCACCACTGGATTATCCGGTTAACAGTGGTGATATTTTACATTACATTGCGGTTGATCGTGTTTTAAGCAGCGAAGTCGATTGGCAGGGGCTTGCTAAGTAATGAATGAAGTGGCGTTTTTAATTCTACTTTTGAGTGCTTATATTTTACCAGTGGTAATTGTGCTTAACAGTAAGCGCACGCAAGGTCATGAAAAAAATGGCTGGTTAATAGGCATTATCCTTTTCTCCTGGCTCGCACTGATAATGTACTTTGCGATAGTGCCCAAGCACGGGCATAAAAAGAAAACTACCAAGAAAAAGAAAGGTTAAAATTGAGTTGTCAGTTTACATATAAATTTGCCAACCGTGCTTGATTAAACAAGCACGGTTTTTTATTTTAACTGTTTTAGTTTGTGCTCCACTAAAAGATCATCAGGGGCAAGTTGCTGAGCAACTTCCAGCAGCTGAATGGCATCCTTAGGGTGTTCATCTTGGTGCTTTAGCGCGACATCAATCAATGGTTGAATATCAATTTTTGCTTGATGCTCTTGCACATGCGCTGCTTTTTCATCAATTAGTATGTTGTGCGCTTTGCTTAATAATACTTGGCGGTGTGCCGATTTAGCATTCGCCTTGTTGAGCCTTCTATAATAGTCTTCTTTAAAGCGCAGGGTTTTGGTTTGTAGGCGAAATTGCGCAATATCGACTTGTTGATGGCTAATAAAGTCGACGGCCACTTGTTTATAGAAGCCAAATTTATTTAGGTAGGTGGCATGGGTACTGTGACCCATACCAAACACGCGTAAGTGGGTTAGTTGCGAATAGCGCTTAGCATGGCCACGGTCAATACGATTGGTCGGGTCGTAAATTATATAGCCTTTAGCATTGCCTAAATCGAGATCGTGGTAATCTTGCTCCCAATCGAATTGTTGTGCTATATCGGTACTTGAGCGGTCATCCCAAGGAGCAAGTGCTTTATTTTTGGTGCTAACAGGGTGAAATAACAGTACCTTATCTAGCTTTAGTAAATTAGCAAATGCACCCACAGCAAAGCCACCTCGGCTTAAGCCGTAGCCTAATCTCTGGGTAAAGGGTGTTAGCAAGGGAGCGAGTTGCTCGAGGAAAAACAGTAAATTACGGTGTCTAAACCAATTACTTATTCCTAAGTGCTGAAAAGAAATAACATTCACATGTTGTTTTTGCGCTAGTTGAAATCCCCAAGGGCTAAAATCATCATTGAGATCATGCTCTTGGTAATTAGTACCTGCAGGAGAAAAGGTGAACAATAAAGGCTTATTTATATCAATAAAGTGATACTTAACAAAAACATCGCCAAGTAAATCGCCTCCAGAGATAGGTAATCTGGTTTGCTGTTCATCTTGAGGTAGAGTTAACCACTCATCTAACCAATACAGTAATTTCATCTAACCCCCTAACTAAAACAAGCCAACTATTTTAGCAAATTTGGAAAAAGAAGGAAAACGTGATGTATTAGCAGCAAATTATTGTTGTTACTCTGCCATTTTTATAATTGCTTGCCAATCCGCTTTAGTCACTGGCATTACCGATAATCGACCACCTTTTTTTAGAGCTATTTCGGTGATGGCGTCGTTTTCTTTAATCGCTTTTAAGCTGACTAATTTATTTAAATGCTGCTGATAGGTTACATCAACCACAACCCATCTCGGTTTATCACAGGTTGATTTAGGATCGTAATAATCACTGCTTAAATCAAACTGGCAAGGATCTGGGTAGGCTTCAGCAGTCACTATTGCGATACCTGCAACGCCGACGTGTTTACAGCTAGAATGGTAAATCATTACTAAATCGCCGAGCTTTACGCCCTCGCGCATAAAATTACGGGCTTGGTAGTTGCGCACACCTTCCCATGCAGTGGTTTGTGCAGGGGCGCTTTTTAAATCGTCGATTGAAAATGCATCGGGTTCAGTTTTAAATAACCAATACGCCATAACTAGGATCCTTGAAATATTTACATCATACTTGTCTATAGTATCATTAAAATCTAAATGGGATTGAGGAGCAACTATGAGCCAAGTTTTAGATGATTTATTGTCGTTATTAACGTTAGAAGAAATAGAGCAGGGCTTGTATCGAGGGCAAAGCCAAGATTTGGGTTTTCGTGCGGTATTTGGTGGTCAAGTCATGGGCCAAGCACTGTCTGCAGCTAAAGAAACCTTACCGGAAGGCCGTATTGTTCATTCACTGCATTCTTATTTTTTACGCCCTGGTGATGCTGCAAAGCCAATTGTGTACGATGTTGAAACGATCCGTGATGGTAAGAGCTTTAGTACTCGCCGAGTTAGTGCTATTCAATATGGAAAACCTATTTTTTATATGACGGCATCATTTCAAGGTGCTGAAGATGGCTTGTCGCATCAAGCTACTATGCCGGATGTACCTGCTCCTGAGGAGCTGCGCTCATCACTGGAGTTTTATCAAGAGCACGCATCTCATATACCTGAGGTGATCCGCAATAAGTTTATTCGCGAAATGCCGATTGAAATGCGTCCGGTCACCTTTCATAACCCATTTAAGCCAGAGGTAATGGAGCCGGTTAAACATATTTGGTTCAAAGCCAATGGCGAGATGCCAGATGATCAACGTATTCATAACTATTTATTGGCGTATGCGTCTGACTTTGAGTTTTTACCAACGGCTCTACAGCCCCATGGTGTCTCGTTTATGCAGCCAAACATGCAAGTAGCAACAATTGACCATGCGATGTGGTTTCATCGTCCGTTTCGAATGGATGATTGGATCTTATATACCATTGATAGCCCAAGTGCGAGCTCAGGGCGGGGGTTGGTGCGTGGTCAGTTCTTTGACCGTCAAGGCAATTTAGTTGCCTCAACGATCCAAGAAGGTGTAATGCGTCAGCGTTAATATGCCGCTTGCAGTTATTTTTGCTTACATTGTCCTTGCACAATATCACTAATTGACTGCCAGACTCGCGCTGGCAGCAAGGCTTTAAGATGAATATACACTTCACAAAGTTCAGTACTGCCCTGTAAGCCATTCTCGGTTTCGCTAATTAAATTTTGTTCGCGCAAGTTGCTAATAAAGCCTACCAATACTTTTTTGTCAAAAAACTCAGGAGTCTTAATACCATGCAAGGTACCTAAGCGCTGCGCTAATACTTGGCTTTCGCGTTCAAGTTCTGCGCGTTCAATTTCTTTACTGGTTTGAATAAAGCCAATCACAATGGCGTAGCGTTGCAGGGTTAAGCTAAGCGCACGACCTAGAATTTCCAGCTTGGCTAAGCAATCATTACTGTTGGTGATTTTTATGTTATCACCATCAATTTCTATTAAATCTTGATCTACAAAGCTGGCCAGTATGCGGGTGATATAATTTTCATCAAGTTCGTGTAAAAACCATTCTTTAGCAAACATCGGGTAAAAACAGTTAACCAATTTTTGGCACTGCGATACTGTCGTTTTATGGCTTTTAAATATATGCAGTGCCAGTAAGCTTGGTACGGCAAACACATGAAGAATATTATTACGGTAGTAGTTAAAGAGGATTTTCTCTTTATCGTTAATCGCGATAATCTCGCCAAACTCATCGCTTATAACGTCAAATTTATTCAACTTTAAAGCATGTTCGAGTAACTGTGATGAAGTTTCATCTGGGGTGGTGATTTTTTCACTGTAACTAGCGCTACGTTGTAAATGTAAGTAAAAGTCTAGTTGTGCTAACAATTTAGGTTTGCTCAATGCTTGCTTATCATTTACCAGTAAGATCATTGCCAGTAAATTAACTGCGTTAAGCGCGGCGGCACTATTAATATTAACCATCACTTTATCCGCTAAAGTCGCCACTTGCGGACCAAGCCATTGTGGTTTTTGTACATCAGTTGGGTGAATAGATTCACGCCAATCAGGTTGATGCTCATTTAAATATTGATTAACCGAAATCGGATCGCCAAAATTCAAATAGCCGCGGCCATAGTTTTTGAGATTTTTAATGGCTTTGAAAATACCGAAAATCGACTCGCCTTTTTTATCATCACCTGCGAGTTCTTTCAGATAAGTATTTATTTCCATGACGTGTTCATAACCAATGTACACCGGCACAATCGAAATAGGGCGATCAATACCACGTAACATAGCTTGTAGTGTCATCGCCAACATACCTGTTTTTGGTGGTAGTAAACGCCCAGTACGGCTACGTCCGCCCTCAGTATAAAACTTAACTGAGTAACCTTTGATAAACAACTGACTTAAATACTCTTTAAATACAGCAGAGTAAAGCTTGTTGCCAGCAAATGAGCGGCGGATAAAAAATGCGCCACTGCGGCGGAATATGCCGCCTGCTGGGAAGAAGTTTAAGTTAATACCAGCAGCAATATGTGGCGGTACTAAACCAAGATGATAAATCGAGTAGGTAAGTAATAAGTAATCCATGTGGCTGCGATGACACGGCATATAAATAATTTCATGACCTTTATTGGTTAGATCATGGATTTGTTCGGTGTATTTTATATCAATGCCGTTATAGAGCTTGTTCCATAGCCAGGTTAATACACGATCTGCAACACGTATGGTGGCATCACTGTAGTTAGCAGCAATCTCATCTAATAGCTTTAACGCATTTTGCCGTGCTTGCTCATGGCTGATTTTTTTGCTTTTTGCTTCATCGTTAATTGCTTTTTTTATAGTCGGTGATGCTAACAATGAATTAAATAGTTGCTCGCGTGAGGGCATTTTAGGGCCCGTTGCTGCCAATTTTTGACGACGAAAATGCACCCTAGCGACGCGAAGTAATTTATGAGGTAACTCATCAACATCGGCTTTTTCATTTACTAATAACGATAAATCCAACGGTTGACTAAAGCGTATAAAGTTATCACGCCCTGAAAACAGTAATACAAAAAACTTACGAAACCAGCTAGGTGTAAGTGAGTGCGAAACCAGCGTACCTAAACCTGGTTTTTCTTTACCTGGATTACGACCCCATAAAATAGTGACCGGAATGACTTGCACGTTTTTTTCGCCACTGGTAAATAGTTGAGCAATTATTTGTTTACCCTGGTTTAGCGCGTCAGTTGGCTTCGCTTGGCTGCCAAACAGTGGTGGTGGATTTTGTAGGCCAATAAAGCGGTCTAACTCTGCATTACCCAACAGCTGTTGTTCAGTTGGTCTGGGCAGGTTGTACTTCTTACAAACTCGGTCAAGAGCTGCTAAATCTGAGCGAGCATTAAGTTTAACTATATAAAAAGTAGGGTAGGCGGGATTAAGACCGTATTGTTCAATTGGGTTCTCGGGCAGTACTTTGCTTTTCACAAATAGGCGATTCATCACCATAGACACAAAATTCAAGCAATAATTAAAAATACGCATCAACTCACCAAGGTTAAGGATTAAGAGATAAAAGCAAAATAAGGATGAATAATAACAATTAAAAACTGGACTGACCATTATCATTAGTGCCAAGTACGATTGCATGGCTTCCTAACTATAGTAAATTCCCAGTAATGACGACATAGTGACAACCCTTTTTTACAGTATAAATAATCCTCATTCTGGTAGTTTGAAATAGTTGTTGCATTTATCACCAATATCACTATAATACGCAGGCTTTCAAAATTCCCCCGGGAACTTGGAAGGAACATTAAGCTTGGATTTCAAGCTAATAAAACAGGAGTTCCGATTTGGAACTCAACGTAGATATAAATCAACAACCGGCATCTTATGTTTTTAAGATTGTTTCGGTCGTTTTTTTATGCTCTTTTAAATGCTCTTTATATTGAGGTTTAAGAATGTCAAATCAACGCATTCGTATTCGCCTAAAAGCTTTTGACCACCGTTTGATTGACCAATCAACGGCGGAAATCGTGGAAACTGCGAAACGCACTGGCGCACAAGTACGTGGTCCAATTCCACTACCTACACGCTTTGAACGTTTTACTGTACTTACATCACCGCACGTTAATAAAGATGCGCGTGATCAGTACGAGATCCGCACCCATAAACGTCTGATCGACATCGTAGAACCAACTGACAAGACTGTTGACGCACTTATGCGTTTAGATCTTGCTGCTGGTGTTGATGTTCAAATCAGCCTGGGTTAATCGAAAGATTAGAGAGGTTTTAGGAAAATGGCATTAGGTCTAGTCGGTCGTAAAGTGGGTATGACACGTATCTTCACTGAAGATGGTGTATCTATCCCTGTGACAGTTATTGAAGCGACACCTAACCGCATTGCTCAGATCAAATCTGACGCAACAGACGGTTATAACGCGCTTCAAGTAACCGCAGGCACTAAAAAAGCAAGCCGTGTAAACAAAGCAACAGCGGGTCACTTCGCTAAAGCTGGTGTTGAAGCGGGTCGCGGTCTGTGGGAATTCCGCCTAAATGGTGGTGAAGGCGATTTTGAAGTAGGCGCTGAGCTTACTGTTGAATTATTCAACGAAATCAACAAAGTTGACGTAACCGGTACTTCTAAAGGTAAAGGTTTCCAAGGTGGTGTTAAGCGCTGGAATTTCAGCATGCAAGACGCTACACATGGTAACTCTCTATCTCACCGTGCTCCTGGTTCAATCGGTCAAAACCAATCACCTGGTAAGGTGTTTAAAGGTAAGAAAATGGCCGGTCATATGGGTGCTGAGCGTGTAACGACTCAAAACTTAGAACTAGTACGCGTTGACGCTGAGCGTAACTTGCTTTTAGTTAAAGGTGCAGTACCTGGCGCTATCGGCGGTGACGTTATCGTTAAACCTGCTGTTAAAGCATAAGTCCTGGAGATTTAGTGATGGAATTAGCAATTAAAGACGCTTCTGGCGGTCTTGAAGTTTCTGAAGCTACTTTTGGACGTGAGTTTAACGAAGCATTAGTACATCAAGTAGTTGTTGCATACGCAGCAGGTGCTCGTCAAGGTACTCGTGCTCAGAAGACACGTTCTGAAGTAAGCGGTGGTGGTAAAAAACCATGGGCTCAAAAAGGTACTGGCCGTGCACGTGCTGGTACAATCCGTAGTCCAATTTGGCGTTCAGGTGGCGTTAGCTTCGCAGCTAAACCACAAGACCACAGCCAAAAAGTAAACCGTAAAATGTACCGCGGTGCGATCAAAAGCATTTTATCTGAATTAGTTCGTCAAGAGCGTTTAATCGTTGTTGAAAGTTTTGCTCTAGCAGCACCAAAAACTAAAGAACTAGTTGCTAAGCTTAAAGAACTTGAGCTTAAAGATGTTCTAATCGTAACTGAAGAAGTAGATGAGAATCTATTTTTATCGGCACGTAACCTGTACAAGGTTGACACGCGTGATGTAGCTGGTATCGACCCTGTAAGCTTAATCGCTTTCGATAAGGTACTTATTACAGCAGCTGCTGTTAAGCAACTTGAGGAGACGCTAGCATGATTCGTGAAGAACGTCTTTTAAAAGTGATCCTTGCTCCACATATCTCTGAAAAAAGCACTATTGCTGCTGAAGAAAACAACACTATCGTTTTCAAAGTAGTAAATGACGCAACTAAAGCTGAAGTTAAAGCAGCTGTAGAGAAGCTTTTTGAAGTGGAAGTAACTGGTGTTCGCACACTTAATGTTAAGGGTAAAACAAAACGTACTGGCGCACGTTTCGGTCGTCGTAGCGACTGGAAAAAAGCTTACGTTACTCTTAAAGAAGGCAGCGAACTAGACTTTGTCGGCGGCGCCGAGTAATAAGGGGAGTTAGAATTATGGCACTTCAAAAGTGTAAGCCAACTTCTGCGGGTCGTCGTCACCTAGTTAAAGTGGTAAACCCAGATCTACATAAGGGCAAGCCATACGCACCACTATTAGAGAAAAACTCTAAATCAGGTGGTCGTAATAACAATGGTCGTATTACGGTTCGTCATATCGGTGGTGGTCATAAGCAGCATTACCGTTTAATCGATTTTAAACGTACTAAAGATGGCATTCCAGCCACTGTTGAGCGTTTAGAATATGATCCAAATCGTAGCGCAAACATCGCACTTGTATTATATGCAGACGGTGAGCGTCGTTACATTATCGCACCAAAAGGCTTAAAAGCTGGTGATGCAATCCAGTCTGGTGTTGATGCACCAATCAAGCCTGGTAATGCATTACCTATGCGCAATATGCCTGTAGGTTCGACTGTTCACAACGTAGAATTAAAACCAGGTAAAGGTGCTCAAATCGCACGTTCTGCTGGTGCATACGTTCAAATCCTTGCTCGTGATGGTCAGTATGTAACATTACGTCTTCGTTCAGGCGAAGTTCGTAAAGTTGAATCAGATTGTCGTGCGACGCTAGGTGAAGTAGGCAATGCTGAGCATATGCTTCGTTCACTTGGTAAAGCAGGTGCAAATCGCTGGCGTGGTATTCGTCCGACAGTTCGTGGTGTTGCCATGAACCCGGTTGATCACCCACACGGTGGTGGTGAAGGTCGTACATCTGGTGGTCGTCATCCTGTGTCTCCATGGGGTAAGCCGACTAAAGGTGCTAAGACGCGTAAGAACAAGCGTACGGATAAATTTATAGTACGTCGTCGTACTAAGTAATATTGAGGAATAGCCATGCCACGCTCTCTCAAGAAGGGTCCTTTTATAGACCTACACTTGCTGAAGAAGGTAGAGAAAGCTTTGGAAAGCGGTGACAAGAAGCCAATTAAAACTTGGAGCCGTCGTTCAATGATCATACCTAACATGATCGGATTGACCATTGCTGTCCATAATGGTCGCCAGCATGTACCAGTTTTCGTTTCTGACGAAATGATCGGTCACAAACTAGGTGAATTTGCACCAACTCGCACTTACCGTGGCCACGCTGCGGATAAGAAAGCGAAGAAACGTTAAGAGGGGAATGATAAATGCAAGCATTAGCTAAACATAAATTCGCCTCTGGTTCGGCGCAAAAAGCACGTCTAGTTGCAGATCAGATCCGCGGGTTACCTGTCGATCGCGCACTAGAAATCCTGGCGTACAGCCCTAAGAAAGCGGCTGTATTAGTTAAGAAAGTACTTGAGTCTGCTATTGCTAACGCAGAGCATAACGAAGGTGCTGACATTGATGAGCTACGTGTAACAACGATCTTTGTGGACGATGGTCCAACAATGAAACGTATTATGCCACGTGCTAAAGGACGCGCAGACCGCATCCTTAAGCGTACAAGCCACATCACTGTTGTGGTTTCAGATAGCTAGGAGTATAAGTAATGGGACAAAAAGTTCATCCTACTGGTATTCGCCTAGGTATATCTAAACCTTGGGTTTCTACCTGGTACGCGAGTTCAAAAGATTTCTCTGCACAGCTTTTTGGCGATCACAAAGTACGTACATTCCTTACTAAGGAATTGAAAGCGGCTTCTGTGTCTAAAATCGTTATTGAGCGTCCAGCAAAATCAATCCGCGTAACAATTCACACGGCTCGTCCGGGTGTTGTTATCGGTAAAAAAGGCGAAGACGTAGAAAAATTACGTCAAGCGGTAACTAAGATTGCTGGTGTACCTGCTCAGATCAATATTTCTGAAGTACGTAAACCAGAACTAGATGCACAACTAGTAGCAGACGGCATTGCCTCTCAACTAGAGCGTCGTGTTATGTTCCGTCGCGCTATGAAGCGTTCGGTACAAAATGCAATGCGCATCGGTTCTAAAGGGATCAAAGTTGAAGTTAGCGGTCGTCTTGGCGGCGCAGAAATCGCACGTTCAGAATGGTATCGTGAAGGTCGTGTACCTCTACATACTCTTCGTGCTGATATCGACTACGCAACTTCTGAAGCCTTAACCACTTATGGTATCATTGGTGTTAAAGTTTGGATCTTCAAAGGCGAAGTTATTGGTGGTTTACCACTAGTACAAGAGCAAGAGAAGCCAGCTAAACGCGCACCAAAGAAAGCCAAAAAAAGTGCTAAGTAGAGGTAGCGAGTAATGTTACAGCCAAAACGTACAAAATTCCGTAAAATGCACAAAGGCCGCAACCGTGGTTTAGCGCAAAACGGTAACAAAGTAAGCTTCGGTACTTTCGGTTTGAAAGCTACTGGCCGTGGCCGCATGACTGCTCGTCAAATCGAAGCAGCTCGTCGTGCCATGACACGTCACGTGAAACGTCAAGGTAAAATCTGGATCCGTGTCTTCCCTGACAAACCGATCACAGAAAAGCCTCTTGAAGTTCGTATGGGTAAAGGTAAAGGTTCTGTTGAATATTGGGTTGCTGAAATTCAGCCTGGTAAAGTACTTTACGAAATGGAAGGTGTTTCTGAAGAGCTTGCTCGTGAAGCATTCGACCTTGCTGCTCGTAAACTGCCATTCAAAACAACTTTCGTAACTCGGACGGTAATGTGATGAAAGCAAGCGAACTAAAAGATAAAAGCGTAGAAGAGCTTAATGCTGAACTTCTAGGTCTTCTTCGTGAGCAGTTTAACCTGCGCATGCAAGCAAGCACTGGTCAGTTAGCTCAAACTCACACGCTAAGAACAGTACGTCGCGATATCGCGCGTGTAAAAACAGTTATTAACCAGAAGGCAGGTCAATAATGAGTGATAAAATTCGTACTCTTCAAGGCACTGTAATCAGCGACAAGATGGAAAAATCTTTCACTATCGCTATCGCACGTTACGTGAAGCACCCAATCTATGGGAAATTCATCAAACGTACGACTAAATTACACGTACATGACGAAAATAACACAGCAAAAGCGGGTGACGTTGTTACTATCCGTGAATGCGCTCCAATCTCTAAGACTAAGTCTTGGACATTAGTAGACGTTATTTCTAGTCCAAAACAAGCTTAATTTTTAATTAAGTCTGTTTTATAAAAAGCCCCGGCATTAGCTGGGGCTTTTTGCGTTTGGAGCAGCTTTTAGCGGTAAGCTTTCAGCCGTCAGCGCGGAGTAAATTTTCCTACCATAGCTTGGGTTGAGTCTATTGAGGGCCGGGAAGAAGAGAACAGTAATACCAATCGACTTAAATATTTAACCATTCTAGCGAGCTAAATAAAGCGCTAACTGCGTTATAATTTTTTCAAGTAGAACAACTACATGTCAAAATTTACGCCTTGTTATCACTGTATTTATC